>NZ_JAVAXX010000078.1:0-23554 GCF_042709275.1 Bacillus sp. LR_5
ACACGCCAAATTTTTGACGTGTGCCATGCAGGTTTACAGTATGTTTTTTTCTTTCATCCATGTGAAAAATATGCGGTTTAACCGCTGATACAATTCTTGTTCTCCTTCTTCCTGAAACCCCGCCATGCTTTCTCCGCTCTCGATAATTGCCGAGCTGATCGCGCTTAAAATCTCTGAGCCTTCAGCAGATAATGAGCCAGGCGCCATCATGACGAGAATGCGTGTCATCCTGAGGGTATTTCCGTCCATGCCATCCACTTCATAGGAGGTGCTGAGATCAAACATTTTGAAAAAAGGCAGGACGATTTCATCATTTTTGAGATGATAAAGCGCCATGTTTGTTCCGGGGATTCCCAATCCCCCTTGTTTCTCCCGCTCAGCCAGGCAAAACGCAGCTTTTTCCGGATCACGGATCAAGCCATCCTTCTTCAGCTGTTGAAAAAGCTCTAACAGAAGCATGCTATGGTCCGGGTTTGTTTTGAGTTGAGCTAGCGTAAAATGGCGCAGAACATCTTGGATAACCTCCATATACCGCCCTATGCTTTCCGCCGCCTCTAGCATGTCAGGTACATCAGCTTGCTGCGCCTCTTCCTTCGGGCTTCTTTTTTTGTTAAGAATAAGGGGAATCTTCCGCTTGATATACTGCTTGACCTGGTTTGCGTCTTCCTCATTTAATAGCGGGCTGACCATGATGTAATCAATGTTTTCATAAGGAATCGGTACAGTGGACACAATCATATCATAGGCTTGAACATCCTTCCCCTTTAGCTCGATCAGGGATGACATATCAAACGATTCAATTTCCGGCAGCTCTTTTTTCAGTCTGGAGGCAAGCATTTTCGAGGAGCCGATCCCGCTTGAGCAGACGACAAGCGCTTTCACTTTTGCTTCTTCTTTTTTGATTTCAAGAGCCGAGCCAAAGTGAAGAACGATAAAAGCGATTTCATCATCAGAAAAGGACATGCCCGGAAAATACTTTTCGACGCCTTCTTCGATCGCCATATAAAGCAGAAAATAATCGCGCTTGATCTGTTCCTTCATCGGATTGTATATCTCAATATTTTCTTTTATGCGGCTGACGGCCGGCTCCAAATGGGCAATCAAGCCTTCATATAAAGAGTAGTTTTTCGTCAGATCCATTCTGATTTTGTCTGAAATAAAACCAATGAGCCGCTTTGTTTGCAGGGCTGTTTCCAGCTCAATTTCCTGCGCTTTGTATTCTGTTTTGTATTTTCGATTAGCACTTCGAAGGTGGATTGTAATATAGCCGACCTCCGCCTCTGGAATCGTCACGCCGAAGGCACGTTCAAGCTCGCCCGCGATTTCAAGAGCCGAACTGTATTCTTTCGCATTCATCAGTTCCTCAAGCTCATTTTGCTCCATGGTGATGGTTTCCCCAAGCTTAATTCGTTCGATCGCATACGTCAGATGGACGACGAGCGCTATATAGGAGCTGTCGGACAATGAAAAAGCGATTTTTTCTTTGAGCTGAAATAAGATGCGCTCCATTTTTAGCAGCTCGCCTTTGCTGACAACCCCGAACATTTTCTCTGAAGAATCAGCTTTTCCTTTGATGTTTAATTCAACCGCTTCCAAAAACATTTGGATGTCGAGACGGTTCACAATCAAGTTGCCGACAATTTTCCGTTTCGCATTCTCCGGCCCTATGAGCTGGATGCCAAAACCTCTTTTGCGGATCAGTGTCAATCCGAAGTGAGAAATCCACTTCTCGAGCTCATCTAAGTCATAGCTGACCGTGGCATTCGTCACCTGGAGATCATGAGCAAGAGTGTACAGTTTGACGGGCTCCTGAGACTCTAATAACGAACAAAGAATGAGCAGTTTCCGTTCGTCGGCGCTGTATTCATGCTGTTCATATGATAAATCAGTAAGCAGCTTTTGTTTACCCTCGGGACTTCCCACTGCTTTCAACCCTTTACCGGGCTGTTTATCTAACGTAAGCCCCACGGTTTCCATCAGCGGTTTAATTGATTTGAGTTCCCTGTGAATGGTTCTCGTGCTGACTTGCATCAGCTCAGCAAGCTCAGTTACGGTTATATATCTGTTTTGTAATAATAAGTGCTTTAACAGCTTTTGTTCTCTGGCAGTCATATACATAAAAAAGACCTCCTAGACAATCTTGATGTGCGGATGAAGTCGCAAGGAGATGCAGTAGAGGATATAGAGAGGTTTCCTTTTAATATAAAACGCTTTCAAGAAAGAATCAATCACTTATAAATGGTAATTTGGCACTATGCGGTGTGACAATATTGAAAAAGCATCAGCTGGTAAGCTGATGCTTTTTATGGAATATCGTAACCCTGTACGGCTGTAAAAATGCGGAACCATTGATCCTGGTCAAGCTTGTATGACAACGCATTTATCGCGGCGGAAATCCGCTCACGCTTTCCGCTTCCGACAATCGGCATGATGCAGGCCGGATGCGTATACAGCCATGCGTACATCACCTCGTCCAATGAAGCGGCGCCAATCTCTGCTTGAACGGATTCAAGCGCCGTGCGGACACGCCGGTCTTTTTCCGTGTCACCAGTGAAAACTTTGCCGCCTGCCAGAGGCGACCAAGCCATCGGCGGAATCCGTTTTTCCTGGCACAGGTTCAAAGTGCCGTCGAGCATATTTTCTAATTCGTATGCGGAAAGCTCAATCTGGTTGGTTACGAGCTTCTCAGGCAAATATGATTCCAGCATCCGATACTGGTGATCTTTAAAATTTGAAACGCCAAAGTACCTGACCTTGCCAGAGCATTTCAAGGCCTGAAACGCCTCTGCTACCCCCTCCGGATCCATGAGCGGGTCCGGTCTGTGAATCAACAGCACATCGATATAATCCGTCCTAAGGTTCATAAGCGATTGCTCAACGGATGCCAAAATATGCGATTTGCTTGTGTTATAATGATGCGATCTGTGAGCGGGCCGTTCAGGCGATTCAAGAACGATACCGCATTTTGTGACCAGCTCTATGTTTTCTCTTAATCCAGGCGAAAGGGCAAGGGCGTTTCCAAACAGCTTTTCGCACGTATAGCCTCCATAAATATCCGCATGATCAAAGGTCGTGATGCCGTGATCGATACACCATTCAATGAGGCTCAGAAGTTCAGCATCTAAATAGTTCCATTCATTCAGCCGCCAAAGCCCGTGTATGACTCTTGAAAATTGAAGATCCTCCGCCAATTGAATACGCTGCATGCAAAATCCCTCTTTTCTTTGTATAAACCGGGTTTTGCCCCTTACTAGTTCATTCGGCCTCAGATCCCCTTTTTCCTTTCGCTCCTTTTAAAAAGACATTTTAATTCGATTGAAATTGCTTTTTCGCTTTCTCAACGACATAGTGGCTGCCGCCGCGGTCCTGCACATTTTGGATCATCATGGCGACAAGCAGGTCTTTGTTTTTGTAATCGTAGCCGACAAACCAGCCATTTTCCGTGCCGTCTTTATCATCTTTTGATGTTTTCAGCTCGGCTGTTCCTGTTTTCCCGGCCACTGTGATTCCTTTCACGACAGGCTGATACGCTGATCCGCGCTCATCTTCCACAACGCCTTTCAGACCTTTTGTAATGTCTGCTGCTCCTTCCTTGGTGACCACTTGCTTGTGCCAAACATCAGCTGTTTGTGAATCTTTTTTGATCAACGTCGGTTTGACAAGGTCTCCATTGTCAACAAATGGCGTGTAAGCAGTTGCCAAGTGAAGCGGAGACATTTGCATTTGCCCTTGTCCATAGCCTGTATCCGCAAGCAAAATGTCTGAATCAAGCTTGTCATTTGCAATAGACGATTTCTGGATCGGGAATTCATACGGAACGTCCTCTGAAAAACCGAATGTTTTTAAGCCTTTTGTGAAGGTGTCCGCTCCCATATCAAGCGCATTCTGGGCAAAATAAATATTGTCTGACGTAATAAGGGCGTTTTCCAAATCGACTTGTTGAAGTCTCTCAGACACACGTGTCACTGAATAGCCGCCCCAGCTCGAATCTTTTTGCCACTCCTTGCCTTTGATTGTTTTCTTCTCATCGGCTTTAAGGGTGCCGTTTTTGATTCCAATAGCAGCCGCAATCGGTTTAATGGTAGAACCTGGCGCGTATGTCTTATTGAATTTCGCTGAAAACGGATTGTTTTTATCTTTGTTTAGCTTTTTCCATTCCTTATCGCTCCAGCCGAAAATAAATCCGTTTGGATCGTAGGAAGGCGCGCTGACAAGGGCGAGTGTTTCGCCTGTCTTCGGCTGCAGCGCGACTGCCGCCCCGCTGTCATCCTTCAGTTCATCATACAGCTTCGTTTGCGTTTTGATATCAATTGTGAGGTGAAGATCCTCGCCGTCCTTTGCTTTCTTTTCAGCGATGACTTCCCCGGTTTGCGGCACGTAGATTTTCCAGCCAGTTGTGCCTCTTAGCTTGTCTTCATACACATTTTCAAGTCCGGCGATACCGATGTTAGACGTATCGCTGTACGTTCCTTCTTTCTTTTTCTTCAGTTCTTCCGCTGTAATGGCGCGGACATAGCCTGTCAAATGGGCTGTCTTTTCGCCATACGGATAGTAGCGGGAGCTGACATTCGTTCTTGTTACGCCTTGTAATGACGTCGCTTCAGAAACTAATTTCTCCTGGTCAGGCTTGACCTTTTTGAGCGGCACAAACGAATCGTCTTTTACCCAGCCTTGATCCAGCTTTTTCTTGATGTCGTCTTCAGTCAAATCAAGTTTTTTGGCGAGTTCTTTTATAACTTTCTCTTTTTTATCGCCAAGCTCTCCGGGAACAATTCCAATTTCCGGAACATCTGTATTGACAGCTAAACCTTTTCCATTTTTATCGTAAATTTGGCCTCGTTTCGGTTCAATGCTCATAATTTGCACGGTTTTGTCGTCAGCCAGCTGCTTGAAAATAAACGATGGGTCCCAATCTATATTCCATGACTCCTCGTCATCTGTTTTTTCTAATTTCAGCACAGCAGTATTCTTGAAGCTGACTTTGCCGGCATTTGTGTTCATGCTGACTTTATACGGGATATGTTTCATTGTCTTGTTGTCTTGATCGTCCTTATCTACTTCTCCCGCAGTGACTTTCAAATTTTTTACGCCGGCCTGCTCATAGATGGCTTTATACCTGTTGACGAAATCTTTTTTGGAGATTTCTTTTTTGACATCTTTAGTCAGGCTTTGATACATGTCATCGAATTGCTGATCGTTCCACTGTTTCACGAATGCTTCCATGCGATCCTCTGGTGAATCTGTTTTGGAGCATCCGATTAACCCAATCAATCCGACGCATAGAAATACTAGTAGAATACACTTTTTTAACATGACTTTCCCCTGCCTTCCACTTGTTATTTTCTCTTAATTGAATTGGTGCGTGCAAGATTTTTTTGAAAATGAAGGAAAAGTTCACCGATTTTGCAGAAATCTCCTATCGTTTGCTGTAGACTATTTGAAAAGACAGAAAGAAGGGATAGCATGTTCAGAGAGGCAGCAATGCTTCACATTAAAGAAGGCCTTGAACAAGAGTTTGAGGATGCATTCCGGCAAGCGGCGCCGATTATTTCCGGCATGAAGGGCTATATCACTCACTCGTTATCAAAATGCATGGAGGAAACGCATAAATATCTGCTTCTTGTGGAGTGGGAAACACTTGAGGACCATACGGAAGGCTTTCGCGGTTCTTCAGAGTATCAAGAGTGGAAAGCCTTGCTTCATCGGTTCTATACCCCGTTCCCGACGGTCGAGCATTTTCAGGATGTGTAATAGATTTATATAATATGAAGTGTAAAACCGATAAGGGAGACAGACCATACAAAAACGGCGGTATAAATATTAAAAGCGCCTGAGCCGTCATTTTCTTTTTTGCGTTCTTCAAGCCCCTGCATAAACATGACCGCACCAAGAAAGACGAGCATGACCGATTGGATAACAGAGGTGTGTTCCGTATAGTTAAAAGCAATAAGCGCCAGTATAATAATGATAACCGCAAAAGACATTTTAAAAATCCGAAACAAAAGGACCATCCTTCCTTATATACGAAATATTGAACGTTATGGCTATATTTGCCTACGCCCTCCATTATTCTAGCGCACTTTGTTTGTCTGTAGAACAGAAGACAGAGAATTTTAAGTTTCTTTTAATATTTCGATCACACATAAAAAACGCGCCTGTCATGAGGCGCGTTTTCTATGAAACTGATAATTCTTTATAGCCTAGCTTGTGAACGGCTTCAGCCATCGCTTGATAGCCTTTGCTGTTCGGATGGACACCGTCAAAGGACAGATATTCCTGTTCTTTGCCTTTGAAGATGCTATAGGCATCCGCGATTTTGACATGGGGTGCTGATGCAAGTGTTTCTAAATGTGAATTAAACGAAGTGATCCATTTGCCGGCGATATCAATTTCGGGAAACGGATTGTATAAGTTGAACACACGAATGGCGTACGGGGAAGGATTTTCTCCTTTAATCTCGGCGATTTTGGCAATCATCTTTTCAAAATTCTCATGGCAATGGGCGGATACACGGCTGAAAATCGTTTCATCCTTAGAGGTTTGGTAGGCTAAGACCGAATCGATGAGATCGTTTCCGCACCCTGTGATCGTTATCATATCAGCATCTCGAATGCATTTTTGCACATAGGGATATGACAGGAGTCCCAAAATCTCTTCTGTATTCAGGCCTGATCTGGCAAATATGTTTATTGCCGTTCTTGTTTTCAAGTCAGCTTCCATCATGTCCCCAAAACGCTGGACGAAGCCGGGTGAAAACAGCCCGGAGCCTCTCCCTGTCGTCAAGGAATCGCCCAGAGCTGTATATCGAAGCACCATGTTCTTTCCTCCACTCTTGAACGTCGATACGTTAATGTACGCAGCAGAGAAAAGATTGGCTACTTATGTATATCCTATTTTTCTTGAAATCTGTAAAGCGGCGTCCTTCACCTTTTCTGTTAAATAGGGCAGCCTGTCTTCTGTAAATCTCGCTTCAAAGCCTGCAATGCTAATGCCGGCTGCCACCTGGCGCTTATGGTTAAAGATCGGGGCGCCGATCGCCGCCGTATAGTTTTCGAGCTCTGAATAGCTGACAGTATAGCCATTTTGCACAGAGGCATCAATCTCCTGAAGCAGTTTTTCGGGATCGGTAATCGTTCCGGAGCCAATCGAAATGAGCTCGGTTTGTTTGATGTATGCTTCGATTTCTTCACGGGGAAGAAAGGACAGAATGCTTCTGGCGCACGCTCCCGCGTATAGGGGGGAACGCCTGCCGATCGCCGTATACAGCCGCACAGTCTGTGTCCCTTCTATTTTCTCAACGTATATCGCTTCATTGCCGTCCCTCATGATCAACTGCACGGCCTCATCCACTTCCCGGCACAGCTCTTCCATCACCGGTTTCGCTATTTTTCTGATATCCAGCCTGTCAGCGACAAGCTGTCCGAATTCCAAAAACACCAATCCCAGCGAATAAGCGCCGGACGCATCCCGACTGAGGAACCCCATTTCCTCCAAAGAGCTGACCATCCGGTGAACAGAGGTCTTCGGCATTCCGGTCAGCGACACCAGTTCACTTAAGGTTAGGCTTGGTTTATGCAAAAACAAATTAAGCAGCGCCATAGATTTGACTACGGTTTTATTTTTATTCTGCATCATTCATCCCCTTTGCTATGTCAGCCATTCCATCTTCATTCTCGTTTTCAGTTCTTTTATATGCTGTTCCCGTTCTACCGCAAGCGCTTCTGCCTCCTGAAGGGACACAGGTTCAAACTGGACATGCTCGCCCGGCATGATTTGGGAAACAATCGGCAGATCAGCGGATATGATGTGCGCGATCCTCGGATAGCCGCCAGTCGTCTGCCGGTCTGCAAGCAGGATAATCGGGTTGCCGTCAGGCGGCACCTGAACTGTTCCGAATGAAACCGCTTCCGACACCATCTCAAGCGGGGCCTTCAGTTCGAGCGGTTCTCCTTTGAGCCTGTAGCCCATACGGTCAGACTGCGGCGTGACACGAAATGCTTCTTGATAAAAACGCGTTTTTGATTCTTCTGTGAAAAAGGCAAATTGCTTTCCTTCCAGCACCCGAATGACGGGATTCTTCTTCAATGGCAGAAATCTGCCGCGGCTGACTGACCACTTCGGTGCTGCAAATCCCTGTTTTCCAAGCTGCGAACTTAAGCGGGAAAGGATGGTTTGCGAAAGAGCTGACATCTCTCCAATGTTCAGTTCATCTTCTTTTTGAAGCGCTCTGCCATGAAGTCCGCCGATGCTTCCTCTGACGTATGTGCTTTTACTTTCCATGACGGCAGGCACCTCGATGCCGCCGGCTGCCGCCAAATAAGCACGGCTGCCGAGTTTGCAGGGGCCAAAGCTGACTGTGCTGTTTTCCTTAATGAGCACAGGCTTCCATAAAGGCGCTTCCTCGTCATTAATACGCAGCGTGAAGTCCGCCCCTGTCACAGCAATCAGTGTCTGTTTTGAAAAATGAAACGACGGACCGGGCCCCATCATCGTTATTTCGAGACCTGCTTCATTTTCGCCGTTTCCTATCAACAAATTGGCAATGCGCAGTGAAACCGTGTCCATAGCACCGCTGGCCAGAACGCCGTATTTTTGGTAACCCGTTCTGCCTATATCCTGAACCGTTGTGAGCAGTCCGGGCTTTAATACTTTCATGCTCAATTGGACTCCTCCTTATAGGCGTGATAGTCTTTTTCTGAGATGCGAACGAATTTCACAGTATCTCCCGCCCGCAGCAATGTCGGCGGGTTTTCCTGCGGCCGGAAAAGAGCCAGCGGCGTTTTGCCGATCAGCTGCCAGCCGCCCGGCGTTGAAATCGGGTAAACGCCTGTCTGCAATCCCGCAATACCGACCGAACCTGCGGGAATCGACGGTCTTGGTGATGATTTTCTCGGAGCTGCAATGCGTTTTGACATCCCGCCTAGAAAAGGAAAACCGGGCGCGAAGCCAAGCATATACACCACATATTCACCGTTTGTATGAATGTCGATTACTTCCTCCGGTGACAGCTGATTGATCTTCGCCACCTCTTCTAAATCCGGACCGAATTCACCGCCATAGCAGACGGGAATTTCTACAATACGGCGGTTGACCTCATAGTCTTCGGCTATTTCTGCTAGCCGCTCTTCGACATCGCGCTTGACACTCTCAAAAGGTGAGCTTATGCCTTGAGGCAAATGCTTGTACACTTCATACATATCATAAAATACGGTTAGACTTGTAAAAGCCGGGATACATTCAATGAATCCCGGAAATGGCTGTTCTTCTATATAAGCGGCCGCGGCGTGGACAATGCCGTTGACCTGTTCGTTGATTTCTTCTCCGAATCGGATCATCATTGCAGAATCACCGAGCTGTTCGATTTGATATCGTACAGTCATCTTTCTCACCTCTTTTAATTCTCGTTCATCAGGATGACGAGAGGTTACAGCACCGCAAGCGACTCGTCTCGAATATCTGTGATGAGCATATGCCCCGGCGCATGTGTGATGACCATTTCAGGCTTTACATTCATAGCCACGGCTTGCGGGGTCACCCCGCATGCCCAAAAAACAGGAACCTCGCCGTCACGAATGGGAACGGCATCTCCGAAATCCGGTTTCCCGAGATCGCGAATCCCGATTGCTCCCGGATTGCCGATATGGATCGGCCCTCCGTGCACAGCCGGAAAACGCGAGGTCACTTGTGCAGCACGTACAGCCAGCCGTTCAGGAACCGGCCTCATGCTGACAACCATCTGTCCGTGAAACGCCCCCGCCGGAACACAATCGATATTCGTTTTATACATCGAGACATTTGTCCCCTCATCAATATGCCGGACAGCTATCCCATTATTGATCAGTGCCTGTTCAAAGGAGAAACTGCATCCGATCAGAAAGCCGACAAAATCGTCCTCCCAGTATGGCGTAATATCAGATACTTCTTCCGTTAGGATACCGTGCCTGTAAATACGGTATTTCGGAAAGTCCGTTCTGATATCAGCATCCGGCGCAGCCAGAGACGGCACAGGCGAACCTGCTTCAGTCACATCCAGCACGGGGCAGGGCTTTTGATTTCGCTGGCAAAACAGCAGAAAATCAAAAGCTAGGTCCTTTTTCAAAACCACAAGATTCGCTTGGGCGTAGCCGCCGGACATGCCTGCGGTCGGCCCGTTTATTTTCCCCTCTCGTATCAGGGCGCGTACATCCTTTGGCGCCATTTTGTTTAATTGCTCCACTTATATCAGCTCCACAATTGAGGAAGTTGTGTACATAACGTGTAGATTCCCATAACTGCCATTACAATCACTACAAGCGCGCCTGTGCTTGTCAGCCAAAGCGGATGCTTATAATCACCGACAATGTTTTTCTTGTAGGCGGCAACAAGCAGCGTTCCGAGCGCAATCGGCAGAATTAAGCCGTTCAGTGAACCGACAAGGACGAGGATCTTCGCAGGCTGGCCGATTGTGACAAAAGCTAACGTAGAAACCACAATAAATCCGATAATAATACCGCGTGAATTCTTTTCAATTTTTGGAGAAAAGGTCTTGAAAAATGAAACAGATGTATAGGCTGCTCCAATAACAGACGTAATCGCCGCAGACCACATGATCAATCCGAAAATTTTATAACCGACATTTCCAGCAGCCAGCTTGAAGACAGAAGCCGCCGGGTTGCTTTCATCGATGTGCAGGCCTTTCGATACAACGCCTAGAACCGCAAGAAAAAGAGCGATACGCATGACAGATGTAATTAAAATGCCGACAACCGAGCTTTTTGTCACCTGCGGAATGGATTCCTTCCCTTTAATTCCGGCATCAAGCAAACGGTGTCCCCCGGCAAATGTGATATAACCGCCGACGGTTCCGCCCACTAGGGTGACAATGGCAAATATGCTGATGTGTTCCGGGACGAATGTATTTGCGACTGCCTGTCCGACCGGAGGAGCTGTCGTCGCCGCAACGTAGACCGTTAAAATAATCATCACGAACCCCGCGATTTGCGTAAAACGGTCCATCGCTTTTCCTGCTTCCTTGATGACAAAAATCAAAATGGCGATAACGGCACTGATTAAAGCGCCTGTTTCAGGTGTAATGCCGAACAGCACCTGAAGTCCCAGCCCGGCCCCTCCGATATTCCCAATATTAAAAGCTAGTCCGCCAAGCACGACGAGAATGGCGATGAAATACCCCAGTCCGGGAAGCACCATATTCGCAATTTCCTGACCTCGTTTTCCAGAAACTGCGATGATGCGCCACACATTGGTTTGGGCGAAAATATCTAAAATAATAGAGATTAAGATGACAAAACCGAAGCTTGCTGCGAGTGTGTTTGTGAATGTTGCGGTTTGGGTGAGGAAACCCGGTCCGATTGCTGATGTCGCCATTAAAAAGGCGGCGCCCATCAGCAATGACCAGCTGCCCGCTTTTTTTCCTGCTGTCTTTTTCTGCTGCTCCATCTATTGTTCCTCCTTTATGTTGACCTCTGTTCTGAAATAGCTGTCACTTCAATTCCAGCCGCTTTGAGCTGTTTTCTGATTTTTTGCGCAAATGTCAGCGCATGGGCTCCATCTCCATGAATGCAGACTGTATCTGCTTTTAATGACACATCATGTCCTTGCTGAGATTTGACCGCCCCTTCTTTCACCATTTTGATGACCTGGGTGACGGCGGCATCATCACTTTCAATGAGTGCGTCCGGCTGGGAGCGCGGTGTCAGCGTGCCGTCCGATTGGTATGTTCTGTCGGCGAACACTTCATTTGCGGTCTGAAGTCCGATCCGTTCTCCCGCTTTTACAAGCTCGCTCTCAGCAAGACCGAAAAGAATCAGGCCGGGATCAACCTTATAGACAGCTTTCGCGATAGCATCCGACAGTTTTTGATCGACTGCCGCCATATTGTATAAAGCGCCATGCGGCTTGACGTGCTGCATGTGAAGTCCCTCTGCTTTTAGAAAGCCAGAGAGCGCGCCAATTTGATAAACGACAAGATCATACGCTTCCTCAGGAGAAATCGCCATATTGCGGCGCCCAAAACCGAGTAAATCCGGCAAGCCCGGATGCGCGCCGATTTTCACGCCTTTTTCTGCTGCAAGCGCGACGGTTTTTCGCATAACACTAGGATCTCCTGCATGAAATCCGCATGCGATATTCGCTGATGTCACATACTCTAAAATATCTTGGTCAAGGCCTATCTTGTAGGCTCCGAAGCTTTCTCCTAAATCACAGTTTAAATCAATCTGAAACACAGAATCCCTCCTGCCAAAGCAAACGATATGCTTTATGTCATTTATTGTCCCGAAATCCGGAACGACTATTCCGAATTTTTGAACTTTATTTCATTATAAGTGAATCATATCAGTTTGTGAAATACTTTTGTCAGAAAACCTACCATGGTCCCAGAAGAAAACCTGCCAAACTAAAAAAGAGAGTCCATCTTAGGACTCTCTTTTTTTATAGTACCCAATGGCGAATCGCTTTAGCGACACCATCCTCAATATTTGTATCCGTGATATAATCAGCCGTTTCTTTTACGATGTCTTGCGCATTGCCCATTGCGACGCCAAGACCCGCTTCTTTGATCATCGCAATGTCATTAAGGCTGTCGCCCATCGCCATCACATTCTCCATTGTAAAGCCGAGTTTTTCCGTAACCTTGGCAAGGGCTGCAGCTTTGTTGATGCCAAGCGCGTTGACTTCAATGTTTGTCGGACTTGAATTTGTGATTTCGAGCTCTTTGTTTTTTCTCAGCTCCTCAAGCACTTCGTTTCGGATATCGTCATCCTCGATGTCAAAGCCGAATTTGAGCCATTCATGATCCGTAATGTTTTCCGGAAACTCGCCTCTCCATACTTTATTCACCGTAGATGCCCAGAAATTAGTGTTGTGCTTATTCCGCAAATCCCACATCATTTGAATATGGTCCGTATGAAGCAGCTTCCGTTCCACCAAATTAAAATTCGAATCCCAAATTTCACTGCCGTTTGCCGTGATTAGAAAGGATGACAGCTTTAGCGATTCCGCCAGCTCCCTGCACGTCATCAGCGTCCGGCCCGTGCTGATCACCACATACACACCTTTATCCTCCGCTTCACGAATGGCTTTGCGGTTTTCATCCGAAATCAGCTGCTCGTCGTTCAGCAGTGTACCATCCATATCAATTGCGATCAGCTTGATATCTACATCTTCTCTTTGAACAGACATATATGTACCTCTCTTTATCTTTTTGTTGTGCTTCTCTCTATTCTAATACATTATACCCAGCGGGACAAAAAAGCGATTTCCTATGTTTGAGGAGAATGGATAAGAGGAAAACAAACGGTGAGGTGATCAAACATGACAGAAAAAAAACAGCAAAACAAACCAAATGAAAACCCCGAGCACAACGACTTAACCGATCCGATTCCTAATGAAGAGCTGAAGGAAAATATGAATGATCAAAAACACAAACGCCAGCAAAGAGATAACTCTCAAAGCGAACGGGATTACGACACAAAATAGAACCCCTCACAAAATGTTGTGAAGGGTTTTTTTCATTTTTCAATATAGATGCCGATTTCAGCTTCAGCAACAGGCTGCTCTCCAACTGACGCCTTGGCATGTCCGAACACAAACCCGCGCCGATTGCGCGTGACTTCAAACGTAAGATCAAGCCGGTCACCAGGCACAGCTTCTCCCAGCTTTTCCGCTTTCTTCACCGAAGACAATAATCCCAAGCTGTTCTCATCTGTAATTCCTGTAAAAGCCGCGGTTTGCGCAAGCGCTTCAATTACAAGTGAAAACGGCATTTCTGTTTGCGTATCAGTGATAAACCAGTCGTTCACACTAATCAGCTTATAAGCTGCCGCATGTTTGCCGGGCTCGCTATCCGTCACGCCATCAATAAACAAAAATGGATAGCGGTGAGGCAAAGATAATGAGTTCATTTTATATCTCCTTTTTTTGACCATTATATCTCAGCCTAAAGTGAAACGATAGGATATAATGGAAAAAACACAAAAGGAGGCCGTTATGTCCCCAAAACCGCTTGTCATTCTCGTACACGAAATATACGGTGTAAACAGCCATATGAAAAAGATGGGCCGGCTGATCAAAATGGCTGGATATGATGTGTTGACGCCCAACCTGCTCGGCGAGAATGAAGTCTACACACTGCAAGAAGAAAAAACGGCATACGAACAATTTACAAAACACGAACGGCTGAAAACGGGAGAAACCATCATCCAGAATGTGATCAGGCAAAACGCCGGACGGCACATCTTTGTGATTGGATTCAGCGTGGGGGCTACTATCGCATGGAAATGCAGCAGTATGCCTGAGGTGAGCGGATCGGTTTGTTATTACGGTTCCCGGATACGCGACTCTCTTCATCACGTGCCAGCCTGCCCGGTCCTATTGTTTTTCCCTAATTATGAGCCGTCGTTTGACGTAGCGCTTCTTATCAAAAAACTGCGGGAAAAACAGCATATCCATCTTGAGATTTATCAATTCGATGCGCTTCACGGCTTCGCCAATCCTGATTCTGTTTATTTCAACAGGGCCCTTTTCTTCAAAACGTTCTCTATCATAAAAAACGGGGCGGAAAAAAGGCTCCGCCCTGTTTCATCAGAAATTTTTTAATCGCTTACAGTGCTTTATTATCGCGTGTTTTGGTTCCGCACGTTCCATGTTCTTTGTTGCACTGAGTTTTATTTTGCCTATCTCATCTCACCGAATGGATAAAAGACGAGAGATTCAGTACCGATGATATCGTCTTCAGAAGGCATGCCCATTCCGTTTCTGCTATCCAGTGAATTGAGACGGTTATCTCCCATCACAAAATATTTACCGGAAGGAACCTCAACTTCGAAGTCACCTGTTAAGGTTACACCCGACTCTTTGACCTCCTGTTTATATTCCTTTAAGTATGGTTCTTCCACCTTTTTATCATTTATGTATAGCTGATCATTTTTCATTTTAATGCTGTCACCAGGCAAACCGATTAAACGTTTGACAAATGAGCGGCCGCTCTTTTTGTCATGAATGACTATGATGTCGCCTCTGTGAAACCCGCCAGTCCATTTGACTGCTTTATCAACCAGAATTCTTTCTGAGTCTTTAAGCGTTGGGGCCATTGATGATCCTTCAATAAGAAAAGGCTTGTAAAACACCAATCTAATCGTAAAAATGAGAGCTGCGATCATAATGATACTGAGTGCAACGATCGTTTTGATTTTTCTTTTTTTCTTTAACGTGATTGTTTTTGCATTCAACTTCCTTCACCCGATGCTTTCCTAAGAATTCCAAATTATTATACAGCATTTGGATCTGCTTGGTTAGACTTTCGTGGAAATTTTCGTAAGGAAATGGACAGGCCGAGGCAGCCATCTGCCACCGGCCTGATTCATCAGAGCTTTCTTAAGCGCGAACAGATTTCATCAGTGACCTCAGCCGTTGTGCTTTGTCCCCCAATGTCGCGTGTTTTGATGCCGTCGGCAGTCACTTGCTCCATTACATCCAGAATGTTCGCCCCCAGCTCTTCCTCTCCGAAGTGGTCTAGCATCAGCTTCGCTGTCCAAATCTGGCCGATCGGATTGGCAAGGCCCTGTCCGGCAATGTCAGGAGCTGAGCCGTGAACCGGTTCAAACATGGACGGATATTTGCCGGATGGATTGATGTTCGCAGAAGGCGCAATGCCGATGCTTCCCATCAGGCTTGAGCTGATGTCGGTTAAAATATCACCGAACAAGTTGCTCGCCACAATGACATCAAACGTTTCCGGACGCGTCACAAAAAAAGCGGCCAGCGCATCAATATGCTGAGATGATGTTTCGATTCCGCTATAATCAGCGGCTGTCTGCTGAAAGACTTCATCCCAAAACGGCATCGCGTGATAAATGCCGTTAGACTTTGTGGCGCTTGTCACATGGCTGCGCCGTTTTTTCGCCAATTCGAAGGCAAAGCGCATGACACGTTCTGTCGCTTTTCTCGTAAACACGGCATTCTGGATGGCGATTTCATCATCGCCTCTGTGAATGCGCCCGCCGACTTCACTATACTCGCCTTCACTGTTTTCGCGAATCACCACGAGGTCAAAATCATTTGGATGCAGAAGCGGTGACGTAATGCCCGCCATTTGTTTGGCTGGTCTCATATTAATGGAAAGCTCAAGCTCCCTCCGGATTTTCAATAGCAGGCCCCATAACGATATATGATCGGGAACCAGCTTCGGATTTCCGACGGCTCCCAAAAAAACCGCTTCAAATTGAGTAAGCGTATGTATTCCATCTTCGGGCATCATTTTGCCGTGCTCCAAGTAATAATCACAGCTCCATGGAAAAGCCGTGAATGAGAATGACAAACCTCCGTGTACCTCAGCCGCTGTATGAAGCACTTTCTCAGCAGCCGCTACAACCTCTTTTCCTACTCCGTCTCCCGGTATTGCCGCAATCTCGAATTGTTTCATCGTCATTCTCCTCCCCCTGTTTTCGTAAGCGCTTTCTATTATACTAGATTGCGAGATAGTAAAAAAAGCCCGTGACATTGTGTCACGGGTGATCGGTTATTGATTAAGTTTTTTTAAAATGATGGCGTGCAACGGTTCATGGGACTGAATACCGCACACCTCTTGAAGTACGCCGCTGTATCCTTTTTCTTCGATCAGCGCTTGCAGTTCAACCGCTTCAGGGTCACCGGTGAAATCGAAGCGCAGTGCTGCGGCAATTCCTTCCGCCAGTGCATTCGGTTCTTTTATTTTCTTTGCCGGGCCTACAAGTCTATCATTTTCTCCCAGTTTTCTGAGAGGTGACCTCGCTACGCGGGTCACATCGTCCGAAATGAAAGGATTTTCAAAGCGACCGATGATTTTTTTGATATATTGTTCGTGTTCAGTTTGCTTAAAGCCATACGATTTGACGAGATAGTCACCAGTTTCAAGCAGCGCCGAATGAACGACACGGCGGATTTCCGGATGATCGATTGCTTCTTTGACCGTTTTGAGTCCGCGCTGATAGCCGACATACGCTGTGACCGCGTGTCCGGTATTGACCGTAAACAGCTTCCGTTCGATGTACGGCGTTAAATCATCAACAAACAGTGCGCCGTTTATGACTGGTGTTTTCCCTTTAAAGCCTGATTCATCAATGACCCATTCGAAAAATGGTTCAACCGATACTTTCAGCGGGTCTTCATGATGCTGAATCGGGACGATCCGGTCAACGGCAGAATTCGGAAAACCTACCGTTTCACTGACGGATTTCTGCTCTGCTTCCGTTAAATGGCTGTATATCTCTTTCTTTAAGAAGCTGCTTCCGCCAATCATATTTTCGCAGGCAATGATATTCAGTGTGTTTGCAGTGTTTCTCCGTCTTAAACCTTCTGCGATAGATGGAGCAATCAGTTTCAGCACGTTCGGGCCGACAGCTGTTGTGATGAGCGCCGCCTCATTCATCAGCCGGTACAGCTCCTCGGTCTGACTGCCGCTGTTAATAGCGCTCACCGGGCCAATGATCTCCGATGAACGTCCCTCTTCCGCCAGTTCCACTGTGTATTCTTTTTTTTCATTGAGGAGGCTGACCATCGTGTCGTTCACATCCGCAAACACCACATCATAGCCGGAGTGGTGAAGCAGCGCGCCGATAAACCCTCTCCCAATATTCCCCGCACCGAAATGTAAGGCGATCATGTCAGTTCACCTCGTTGAAAATGGCGATCAAATCTTCTTCGCTTTTAGCGGAGATCAGGCGTTCAATATTTTCTTCTTCTGAGCAGATAATGGCGATATTAGACAAAATGTCTAAATGCTCATTATTTTTACCCGCAATGCCGAATACCACTTTTGCCGTGTTGCCTTCTCCGTACTCAACGCCCTCTGGAATCTGTATGATTGAAATTCCAGAGTGAAGCACCTCGCTTTTCGCTTCTTCTGTGCCGTGTGGAATGGCAATGAAATTCCCCATAAACGTAGAAGACGTTTCTTCACGTTCAAACATTTTGCTAATGTAATCCTCTGTCACGTAGCCGTTGTCAATCAGCGTCTGGCCTGCCAATTTGATGGCCTCTTCTTTTGATGATACCGTTTGATTGAGTTTAATATTTTCCTTTGCGAGTACTTGCATGAGTATCACTCTCTTTCTATAAGATTACTTTTTCAGCTTTTCAATCAGCTCGTCGTATTTCGGGCTGTTTAAGAAGTTATCCACTGATATGTGCGTCGCGTTCGGCAGCTTTGCTTTCGCGCGGTCTGTTAAATCTTTGTGGGTGATGACAATATCCGCATCGCTTGGCAGATTGTTAATGGCCGTGTTGGTCACACTGATGTCAAGCTCCGCTTTTTTCACTTTGTTTCTTAAGATGGATGCCCCCATGGCACTTGATCCCATTCCCGCATCACACGCAAAGATAATTTTGTTCACGCTTTCAGGAGACAGCTCAGACGCTTCTTCTGCTTTGGCTTGTTCCGCCTCTAAAGCAGCTGCTGCTTGGCTTTTCTTCCCCTTCATGGACTGCATTTTTTCTGTTGCGGCAGCCAGGTCTTCTTCACTAGCTTTTGAGGATTTCAGGATCACTGCTGAAACGATGAACGATACAGCTGCAGCGACCAATACGCCCGCCAATACCCCGAAATAGCCTCCTCTTGGCGTCATTGCCATCAATGCGATAATGCTTCCCGGTGACGCTGCCGCGACAAGTCCGGCATTAAAGATCGTAAACGTTAAGAGTCCGCTTGCTCCGCCGGCAATGGCTGCGAGAATCAGGGCCGGTTTCATCAGAATGTACGGGAAGTAAATCTCGTGAATCCCGCCGAAGAAATGGATGATCGCCGCACCGGGAGCCGTTGATTTTGAAGATCCTTTGCCAAAGAACATGTACGCCAGCAAAATGCCGAGCCCCGGTCCAGGGTTTGCTTCTACTAAAAACAGAATTGATTTTCCTGTTTGAGATGCTTGCTCGATTCCGATCGGGCTTAAGATTCCGTGGTTAATGGCGTTGTTGAGGAACAACACTTTCGCCGGTTCTACAAAAACACTGGCTACCGGCAGTAAATTAGCGTGTACAATGACTTCCACACCAGCCGCCAGCAATTTATTTAGCGTCAGGACAACCGGGCCGATGGCGTAAAACGCGAGAATCGTTAAAGCCGCGCCGACAATCCCTGCCGTAAAGTTGTTGATCAGCATTTCAAAGCCTTGTTTGACTTTATCCTTGAATAATTTATCAGTCTGTTTAATGAGGTATCCGCCAAGCGGACCCATAATCATTGCGCCTAAAAACATTGGAATATCCGATCCGACAATCACCCCAATTGCCGCTGTCGCTCCGACAACTCCGCCGCGGTGGTCGTAGATCATTTTTCCGCCTGTATACGCTATCAAAAGCGGCAATAAATACGTAATCATCGGGCTGACCAGCGTGTTCAGCTGTTCATTCGGAAACCATCCTGCCGGAATAAACAGCGCGGTAATGATACCCCACGCGATAAACGCGCCGATATTCGGCATGATCATTCCGCTCAAATAACTCCCAAAGCGCTGCACTTTCACTTTCATGCCGCCTTGCTGCTGTTCTTGCTGCTGCATATATAAACCCTCCCTGTTTTGTTTGTCGCTGTAAGATAAAAAATATGTTCAGAGAATGATGCTTCCCTTTGACTCTATGTTAAAACGCTTACAGTCCCTATACAATTGAAAGTAAAGAGGACTTTGGCACATGACTGTGACAATTTTTTAAAAATAAAAAGGCTCCTGGTTTCAGGAGCCTTTTCTCTTTCCTCTATAAATGATGTTGCCATTTTGAATCACGTACTTTGCAATCATCCGCTCACTCACAATAAAAACGGGATACGCGCACACAAGCGCAAATACAGCCATCGGCACGTGCTGTACAGCTGGCAGCACTGAGCCTGCCGCATTGCGGAGGAGCATCAAAAGATAAATAAGCAGCACGATGGCCGCTAATGATACCAGCATAATCGGAGCTGAAACTTTATATTCATAAAGCCGTTCCCGGCAGTGGCCGCAGCGAAATTGACAAGGCACATTTGATGATCTGACCATATCGCCTGTCAAAGGTTTGCCGCAGTTCGGGCATGGTGTTTCTTTCATAAGGTATTCCTCACTTTCTATTCCATCTGTCTATTATACCAGAGTCCCTTCTGTTTCGTTTTGTTGCTGTTCAACACATTTTCACATTTTTTATCATCCACTTACTTGTCTCCGTCTCTAAAATCCTCTACGCTTAAATAGATCTTAATGAAGAGGGTGTATGAATGCTTCCGATTAATAGACAGCAACACATACTGAAGTGGCTGAAAGAAGAAGGCTCGCTTAGAATTTCTGACATCAGCGCAAGGTTCGGCGTTTCGGAAATGACGGTATATAGAGATGTCAATCAGCTGGTTCAGTCAAATCAGGTCATTAAAACGGCCGGCGGCATCACGCTCCCCGTCCGAACACCTCAAACAGATCATATGTGCAGCTATTGCTTGAAGCCCGTCAATCAAGCTCATTCGGTTCAGCTGATTACGGTAAACCAAGACATTGAACAGCTATGCTGCGCACATTGCGCGTTTTTGCGTTACGCGGATAAAACGGAAGAGGTTTCACACTTGATTTGCAGAGATTTTCTGTTACAGACAACCGTCAGTGCCGGTTCGGCTTATTTCGTCGTAAATGCTGAATTAAACCTGCACTGCTGCCAGCCGCAGGCCATTCCGTTTGCGACACTTGACCATGCCGAGCGATTTCAAAAAGGATTCGGCGGAGCCGTCCGCACTTTCGACCAAGCGCTGGAAGACATGCTTCAAGACCGAAAGAAACGCTGCACCTGCACCAAGAAATAACACAACACATACAGCGGAAGGTGGTGTCTGAGTGATGAAGCGAAACAGATGGTGGATCATCCTTCTGCTTTTTCTTGTTTTCCTGCCGAAAACAAGCTTTGCTCACGCCTATATTGTCAAATCTTCACCTGGGGAAAACAGCGAATTAAAAAGTGCTCCTGCGCAGGTGGAAATCGAATTTAATGAACCGGTTGAAGAAGGGTTTCATTACATTAAAGTCTATAATTCAAACGGCGACCGTGTGGATACGGACAAGACTGAAATCAAAAAAGATAATCATCACATCATGACAGTGAAGCTGAAGAAGAATCTGCCTAAAGATGTGTACAGAGCGGAATGGAATGCCGTATCCGCGGACGGGCATCCTGTTTCCGGCGTCATTCCATTCAGTATCGGGAAAGCGGATGGCGGATTCAGCAGCCAAAAAGCAGCCGACTCAGCGCTGAATCCGGGAACAGCAGCAGATCGCGCGATTCTGTATACAGCCTTATCTCTGTTTATCGGAACGGTTTTCTTCCATCTTTTCTGGTATAAAGGGAAATCAGAACAGCTCGTCAAACGGACGAGACGTATCCTGACCGGCTCGATCGCAGCACTGGGGCTGGCGCTTTTGCTTCAGCTTCCGATTCAGACAAAAGCGAACGCAGGCGGCGGCTGGGGCAGCGCCTTCCAGCCGGGCTACATCAGAGAAACACTGCTTGAGACAGCAGGCGGCTCCATTTGGATCATACAGGCTGCGCTGTTCGTGCTGCTCGCACTGTCTGTCATCCCTGCGATACGGAAAAACCGCTTTTCATCCTTTGGCTATTGGACAGCGCCGCTCATTTTCTTTTTCGGTCTCCTGCTCGCCAAGGCGTTTACCGGGCATGCTGCTGTCGTTGAAGAAAAAACGGTCGGCATTTTGATGGATTTCCTTCATTTAACTTCCGCTTCCATCTGGGTTGGCGGAATAGCGGCACTCGTTTTGCTGCTCTCAAAAGAATGGAGGCAGCCTGACAAAACGCTCGCGTGGGAGACGGTCAGACGGTTCTCCCCATGGGCGCTCACTGCAGTCGGCGTCATTTTGTTTTCAGGCTTGCTCAATGGATTTTTCATCATTCGTTCAATGGATTCACTGTTCCATACAGCGTACGGCCAAGCTCTTTTAGTGAAAAGCGGGCTGTTTGTTTTCATGCTGGTCTTAGGTGCGATTCATTTTCTGCTTACCAGAAAGCAGCGCCGCACAGGAATCAGCCGAACGTTGAAAGCGGAGTGGGCAATCGGCATCGCTGTATTGATCACAGCGGCCGTGTTTACAAGCCTGCCAAGCCCGCCTGAGCCGGCGCCGGAACCGTTCTACCAAACCAAAGCGATTGAGAACGGACAAAGCGTTTCTCTCAGCATCAGCCCAAACCAGCCCGGAAAAAATGTTTTTGAGCTGCGGGTCACCGACCATAACGGAGATCCCGTGAAAAACATCCAGCAAATCACGTTAACCGTTTATAAAACAGGCCTGTCAGGCAGCGAAAACAAAAGCACCTTTACATTAAAAGAAAAAACAAAAGGCGTCTTCCAAGATCAAAACCTGTCGATTAATGAAAAAGGAAACTGGAAGATCAAAGTCCACGGCCTGACCGGCGACTTTAACGAAATCAATATCATGTTTACAAAGACCAATTAAGGAGTGTTTACGTTGTTGAAAAAAATCGCATTGACACTATGTCCGGCTATTGTCGGCTCCCTCTTATTATTTACGGCCCCTGCCAGCGCGCATGTTTCTGTAAAACCGGCTGAGTCTGCTGCAGGCTCTTGGGAAACGTATACAATGAAGGTTCCTTCTGAGAAAAATCTGCCGACAACGAAGGTTGTCCTCAAAATGCCGAAGGATGTTGAATTCCAGCAATATGAGCCAATTCCGGGCTGGAAGGTATCCACTCAAAAACATGATGACAAATCAGTCTCCGTGACGTGGGAAGCAACTGACGGCGGCATTCAGGAAGGACAATTCCAGCAGTTTACCTTTGTTGCCAAAAACCCTGATAAAGCGGAGGAAGCCGCTTGGGACGCCTACCAATATTACAAAGACGGCAGCATTGTCGAGTGGACAGGTGACGAGGATGCGGATACACCTCATTCCATTACAAACATCACGTCTGCAAAGCAAGTGACAGATGAGCACGGCGCGACGAAAACAGAAGACGATTCCGAAGACTCAGGTTCTTCAGCTCTGGACATCACAGCGATTGTGCTGTCTGCGGCTGCCATTATCTTATCTATAGCGGCACTGGTAAAGAAAAAGCGTGCCTAATCAAAAAAGCGATCCAGATGTCATGTCTGGGTCGCTTTTTTTGTTTAACCGCGTCCTGCCTGGAATGAAGGATATTGTGTCATGCCGCCGTCTGCGAATAACGTGATGCCTGTGACGTAGCTGGCTTCCTTCGAAGCAAGCCAGGCTGCTACTGCGGCGATCTCCTCCGGTTCGCCGATATATCCCATTGGAATCATGCTTTCTACATCAGCTTTCTGTTTAGGGTCAGCGAATTTTTCAGCATTGATTGGCGTGTTGATCGCGCCTGGCCCAATATTATTGACGCGAATGCCCTTCGGCGCGTATTCCAACGCCAATGTTTCTGTCATCAACTTTATCCCGCCTTTACTTGCCGCATAGTGGACAAATAACGGCCAAGGAATCACTTCGTGCACACTGGACATGTTGATGACATTTCCCTTGATATCATTTTCTACGAAATATTTAATCGCTTCACGGCTTCCTAAAAAGGC
>NZ_JAVAXX010000079.1:0-23420 GCF_042709275.1 Bacillus sp. LR_5
CTAAGGGAAGCAAATCTATAAGGAGTGAAGAAAATGGAATACCAATATCCGATGAATGAAGATTGGACAACCGAAGAAGCAGTGGATGTGATCGCGTTTTTCCAGCAGGTTGAGCTTGCATATGAAAAAGGTGCAGATCGTGAAGAACTGCTTAAAGCTTACCGCCGTTTCAAGGAAATTGTACCGGGAAAGGCTGAGGAAAAAAAGATATGCGGCGAGTTTGAAGAACAAAGTACATACTCTCCTTATCGCACGGTCAAACAGGCGAGGGAATCTGATCAGGCGAAGATTAAGATGTAAGAAAAGAGCCGGGGGATACTCCGGCTCTTTTTTATGCTTGTGATACTTTTTGGGTGAAACGGTACAGAAAAGCAAGCTGCTTAAAGGCATCATCGATACGCTGAAGGAATTCATGGTTATTCATATTCAGCACTTCTTCTTTTTGAAGCTGGATGCCGCATAACAGCTCAGCTTTTTTTACAGTCTGCAAACGCTCAAACAGCGTCTTCAGCTGTTCCTTGTCCATTTCAGACTGCTTATGTACTCCCGGTTTTGTGTGATCTGCGGACCAAACGAAGCTGTCAGGGATATTCTTAGTAATGGTTTCCTGATTCGCTTCAAGCAATTTGCCGTATTCTTCTTTAATAGGGGATTCATATATAATCGCGAACCACACAAATACGTGGGTTTCCCATAAACCAATCTGAAAATGCGGCAGTTTTTTATAGCCTCTTTTGCTGTTTGCGAATGCGACCCAGCTGTCAGCAGGGGGATTGACGGATCTTCTTGCGTGCTTGGCCACATGAGGAAACATTTCATCCCCGGTTAAAGCTGATAAAGTTGGGGCAAAATGTTCGCCTAGAGCTGTTAGCTTTGGACGGACCGTCTCTTTTAATACCTCCATGCGCGCGTCTAAGCCTTCTATTGTAAATGTGTTAAAGTCTTCTTCCGTAAAACGCATTTGTGTCATGATTTTCCTCCTTCATGCTAAGTAAACATATTTTATCACAGTTCATACGAGCGTCAAAAAGATTGAGCGCGTTTGAAGAAAGGAGAAATGAGGTAATAAACGAATAGGTAAACACACAATTTTCAGAATCATGTTACGCGTAAATAGAACAATCATACGATATAAGAAGTAATCATTGTTGAATGGCAAAATGGGATGCTTTTTTACAAACAAATGATCTCTGGAAGGGGCGAAAGACAATGAGGCAAGTTGTAAAAGAGGGATTTAAGGAAGAGAAAAACAATCGTGTAGCTGTCTGGAGACTAGAGGTTGATTATGAATTGGCAACCCTATATGAAGCAATGCAAAAAGAAAATGAAGAACAGATTGAACAAAGCAAAAACAAACTTGAGCGACTCAGAAAAGAATGGATTCGTCTTAACGGGTAAAAAGCGATAGTGAAAACGAACCGCATGAATGGTTCGTTTTTACGTGAGAAGGGATATTTTTCATTTTCCTTGCTTTTTCACCGCCGTTATCAGTATCCTATAAAATAAAGGTCTACATAGAAGAGAGGTACGCACGAATGACAAATTGGACGGAAATTGATGAGATTGCAAAGAAATGGGTAAGAGAAGCAGGCACGAGAATTAAACAATCCATGAATGAAAGCCTGACAATTGAAACGAAATCAAATCCGAATGATTTAGTCACCAATATTGATAAAGAAACGGAAAAGTTTTTCATTGAACGCATTCAAGAAACGTTTCCGGGACACCGTATACTCGGCGAAGAAGGACAAGGAGACAAACTCCACTCACTGGAGGGAGTCGTCTGGATTATCGACCCGATTGACGGGACGATGAATTTTGTGCATCAGCAAAGAAATTTTGCGATTTCAATTGGAATTTTTGAAAACGGAGAAGGAAGAATCGGTTTAATTTATGATGTGGTGCATGATGAGCTCTATCACGCATTTAGCGGCAGAGGAGCTTATATGAATGAAACGAAGCTGGCTCCTTTAAAAGAAACTGCCATTGAAGAAGCGATTCTTGCCATTAATGCGACATGGGTAACGGAAAACAGAAGAATTGATCCAAGTGTGTTAGCGCCCCTTGTAAAAAGAGTCAGAGGCACACGCTCCTACGGTTCTGCCGCTTTAGAGCTGGCAAATGTCGCGGCAGGAAGAATAGATGCTTACATCACGATGCGGCTTGCACCATGGGATTATGCAGCCGGATGTGTGCTGTTAAATGAAGTTGGGGGCATCTATACGACCATAGAGGGAGAGCCGTTTACCTTTTTAGAAAATCACAGTGTGCTGGCCGGAAATCCATCCATACATAAAACGATATTTGAAGAGTATCTTCATGCTCAAAAGTAGGCCGTTTGAACAGGATGACCTCTGCTTGTTAGAGAAGCTCGCGGAGGCTCATCCTGTATGGAAAGAGGAGGAGTTTGGGGAGAAAGATGCAGAAAGCTATATGATCTCCTACTCCATGTACAACGGGTCATGGCTTATATGGGAAAAAGACGGTCAGCCTGTTGCCGTCAGCTATCATCTCGAGTGGGCGCCTTCCAACGGAAAGCCGTGGCTTGGAACGGTGCTGATTGACCCGGCTGAAGAAAAAAAGGGGCATGCGAGGATGATCATTGAACAGATCAGCAAATTGCTCGGAGCCAAACATAAAGCGATGTTTGCGGCAGTTCCCATTGACCGGAGTGAATGGATACTGTTTTTGAGCCAATGCGGCTTTGAACAGCTGAAAACGGAGAAAGATGAGACAGGCAAATCATTTATGATCATGGTGAAGCCTTTAGCAGAAGCTGCCGTCTGATAACGGCAGCTTATTTGTTGTATGCCAGTACCATAAAAAGCCTCCCAAAAATTGAGAGGCATCTGATGATAAAAAATTATTTTTTCACCGCATGAATATAATGAATCGTTTCAAACGCTGACAAATCGTCTGTTCGATTGTTGAAGAATTGGTCATTAATATCGTCTGGTGATAGATGTTCATAGATAAGTAAACCTGATGATTCTAACTGAATTTCAATTTCTTGATAAGTGAAACACGATTTCATCGGTTCTCCGCTTGCGGCAGCCATTTTTACCATATGTTCAACTCTATTTGACGTTCCTTTTGCTGTAAAAAGTGTTTCGTCAGCATAATCAAAAACGATAGAGCTTCCTGATGGGACATGAGAAAATAAATTTCTGATCAAGCTTGCATTTTCTTCTCTCGTTAAATAATAAGACACTCCCAGAAGGCTGAAGAATGTTTTTGTGTTTTCAAATCCTTCATCTATAAGAGGCTGATACGAAAACGTTTTGGTAAAATCCATAGGAACAAAGTGAAGATGTGCCGGAATTGTCAGATTTGCATCTTTCAGCTTATTTTTTTTGAATTGCTGTGTAGACGGATGATCAATCTCGAAAACTTGTAAGCTGTTTTCCAATTCAGGATGCCGAAAACAGAAAGTATCCAGTCCGGCCCCAAGAATGACATACTGTTTTGCCCCCAGCATCAATTCGTTGTGTAAAACTTTTTCACAATACGCAGCACGTGCTAAGGGCGTAGGCGACAGCTGGATTTGGGTAACCCATTTTAATATTTTTTCAGGATCATTTTGCAGACGTTTGGCCATCTCTTTGCTGAAAAACGATATTCCTTGAATCATATTCTCGCTGATGTTTGTAAACTCTTTTTCATTAATGAGGTCTTTTGCAATAAAATCATCAAAAATGAGAGACGTGTCATATCGGCTATGATATGAACGGGCAAAAGCTGAAACCAATGACGTTAAGCTGGACTCATTATTCCTCATGAAATGATCCTCCCATAAAAAAATAAGATTCCCCTGGCCAGGAGAATCTTATTATACCTACAAATATATTAATAGTAAATTATAGCATAAATAAAAATTTTTGTCAATGTTTTTGCTCTTTCTTCGATCGTGTGATCTTCATTTATTTCACCTGAGCCAAGTGTCTGCCGGAAGAATCTCCCTTAGCCCGGATTAATATTGTATACTGCAGCGTTGGCTTACTGCTGCTTTCGCATCTTTGCAGCTGAGCGGGGAAGACAGCATCGCTGCTTCCTGTACTGCACGCTTGCGGCTGTGTACTTCTCTTTTGCAAATCAGCAGCGGCTGCTGATTCTCATGGTATCATCCTTTCGGGGTGAATGATGATGCTTACAACGAAGAGAGAAAGCAAAACATGTAACGAAAAAAAGCCTGAGGGATCTCAGGCTTTTTTTAACATTACAATCCAACAGCATTCCAGGCTGCTTCAACTTTAGCGGCATCAGTTGACCCGTACAGATCACGGGCAGATTGAATAAGAGCTGCCTTGGCATCTTTGAACGTCGAAGAAGGCGTGAGGTACGTTGTTAACGCACGGTAATAGATCTGCTGTGATTTAGAGACACCAAGCTTTGTTATGGTATTGTAAGCGGCTTTATTTGGAATTCCGCTGTTTATGTGTACGCCGCCATAATCGCCTTCATCTGTATTTGGGAGGTTTCTGTAATTGGCGTAATTGTCAGGCTGATCGTATTTTGTTGGATTGGACAGGCTGCGGAGAGCAGGCTGGCTGACTGTAATGTCTTCACCGATATCCCAGTCTTCTGTATCGTTAAAATAACCGAATACGTCAGAGAAAGATTCGTTTAATGCCCCTGGCTGATTTTCATAAATCAGGTTGGCCGTTTCTTGAGTGACGCCATGTGTCATTTCATGTGCTGTCACATCTAATGAGCCGGAAAGCGGAGAGAAGAATGAACCGTCGCCGTCACCGTAAATCATTTGGTCTCCTGTCCATGCAGCATTATTGTACCGAGTGCCGTAGTGAACGGAAGAAACGATTTTACTGCCTTTGTTATCATAGCTGTTCCGTTTAAATGTCGAATAAAAATAATCGTACACTTTACCGAGATTATAGTGGGCGTCAACGGCTGCCCGCTGTGATGAAGATGTGAATGTATTTGTTGTACTTGAGACAAGCGTTCCCGGAAGGCGGCTTTGTCTGTTTTGCAAGTCATATGTAATGATTTGAGTGCCTGTTGGTTTTGAAAGATCTCTTAGAACGTATTTTCCGCTTTCATAAGAGATGTTCAAAGGAACAGTTGCGCCCTTTAGCGTTGTTCCGCTTCCAGTGGCAGCAGCATGTTCTACTTTGTTTTGCTGTTTTACTATACTGCCTGTTTCAGCATCAACTAAGACTTCCCAGTTGGCAGGTTCAGGTTCGATATAGCGAATCGTCACGTCGTAAGCAAGACGGTAGCTGCCGTCCTTTGTTTCTACGGCTTTTAACTCGGCTTTATTGCTGTTTTTGGCTGTTCCGTTAGAAACAGCGTCTGGTGATTTGCCGATGGCTTTGAAAGCGAGTGCCAGCGCTTTTTCAGAAGAGACTTTTTGGCTGTTTTCTGTTTTTGCAGCAGATTGATTTTGTAATTCACCATTGACCGCATAGACATTATCGGATTTATCGACGTGAACGATCACTTGTGAATCTTTAATAGGCACTCCGTTGATTACAGGCGCATATCGAAAGTGCTTGTACCCAAGGGCGTCAGTCGTGCTTTCAACAAGCTTCAGCCTTTTGGCAGGATCACCTTTGAAAATGTTGCTGTTCTTTTTCAAAAACTGTTTGACGGCCTTGTCATTTGGTGCAGAGAGCTCTGATTGTGCAATTGCATTTTTGGAGAGGAAATTTGTTTGATTCTCTTTAAGCTGATGACTTTCAGCAGCCTGAACACCAGGAAGGCTGATTGACAAACTCATAAACGAAGCAGCGACAGCAACAGACAATTTCTTACCTAAACCCACAATAAATCCCCCTTTTTGAAAATACTGAAATCTTTATATTGTTATATTAAACTAGCATTCTGGAATACTCAACAAAAACTAACATAACTAGACAAAATTGATAGAATTGTCCTGTGTTTATTTTTGTTAAATAATTTCAAGATGAGTCAAGTGTCATGTGATGTCTCATTGCAAGTGTTGTGTCTATTTACATATCAAAGGAAAGAGAAGAAATGTTTGTTGATTATTGAAACTTTTTGAAAAGCCGGCTGTCTAACCGGATGAGGCCTTAATAAGAAGTAAAGGATTGTTGTTCGTGTTGGAGTTATTCAGTCATTATGTATTGCATTTCGAACGTTATTTTATATTAAGCCGACAAAGCACCTTGCTGATCCAATGGTCAATTGTTGTTCTGGCGGGCTTATATCTATTGGTGCATCATCCTAAAATAAACCGGTACCGCACAATGTTCTTGGCAGGTGTTATATTGCGGATTGTGTTGCTGACGGGGGTGTCTGTTGAACTCATTCACCAGGTGCAAGCAACAAACTTTACCAGCGCTTACATTAGAGAGGACGGAAATGAACTGCTGCCGCTGCTGCATTTTTTGTTATACGGGTATGTTCTGCTGACGGCTTTTCACTATATGCTGATGCTTCGTGATCATGGCGGAAAAGGCATGTTTTATACATTCGATCTTGCCGTTGTCAGTTTGCCGATCGTACAAATGGTATTCAGTTTCTTTTCGTATTGGAAGGAATATCCTGATGGGATCGAGCCGATTGAATTCGTGTTTCTGTTTTTCATCATCATTCTTCCTATTGTTTTGAATGTACTGTTTTTCAAACAGTATTGGAGAACAAATAAGATTTTATTAGGTTTATTTTATACGATGATTATCGCCCTGCTTGTCCTGCTGCTTGCGCCGTATCCCAGTCAAATCTCGAAAGACTATGGTGCAGTGATGCCATATACAATTTATTTGACAATGGCGGGATTTTTGATGAGTTATCATCTGCTCAATAAGTCGGGAAAGATTTATGTGCGCGTGAATAAGTGGCTGACGATGGCTGTTATTGTATTTTTTATCTTGCTCTTAAATCCAATATATAACTTAGGAACGGCTGCTTTCGCTTTATCAAAGCCAGCAAATGTCCATGATTCATTCAATTTTGTAGGAGAACACATTTCATCTGAAAAAGCGGAACAGATTCTAAAGACATTTTTTCCTGCGGATGAGACATTGTATTTGCACGATACAAACATGGATGTGCATTATTTCTACTCATTTGAAAGTATGAGCTATGAGGCAGACGTCGATGAAGTATCCCAAATGATTCGCAATTATCAGTACTTGAAAAAGCCGAAGGGGAAGACGCTGGCTGATCAGGAGTACGTACGGAAGTCCATCGCTTTCCTTGAGCAACACGGACGTGTGTTAAATAAGGATCATATTGAAACAAAGGTATCTAAAGAAGACGGCCAGACAGTCGTTCGTATATTCCTGAAAAATCAATTTCATAAAAAAGATAATGCTGATGATGGCACAGTATTTTATTGGGAAAAGGAAACCTTAATGGGCTTTAGTGAAGACCCTTCGATTTATCAGCTTGATTCTCTTCGACATGTTCATATCACAGAACAAGATATACACGATAAAGTGAAGGGAATGTTTACAGCTTTAAAAATACCGAAACAGCTTTATCAAATCACAGATATTGAAAGCGACAGCCTGCTTGGAAGCTTAGTTCGAGTTGAAACAAAAGATGGAATTGTTTTGAACTTTGAGACCGACTCCGGCTGTTTACAAAATCTTTCGCTTCCTGTGAAAAAGAATATCTCATTGACAAACGACCGGCTGCTGCAGCAGATGTTATTGGTCTTCGGTGCTGATGTATCAGAAATCAAGAAAAAAAGTAGGCAGAGTGATAAAGTGGTATATTCTGATTCTTCTAATGCGTATGAGTTTTATGAAGATCAAGGGATGCTAAACGTTTATGTTTACAGCGATACACCCGATAAGGCATTTCCGTATACGTATCGTGATGGAAAATTGGCTTATGAAAAAGTAGCTTCTGCATACCAGGATGTTATTTACAAAAAACGAATGCGTCCGATCATCGTTCAAAGAGGGAATGAATGCTATTATGCATGGCTGATCATTATTCAGCCATTTGGCTCAAACCGCCATGATGCTTATGTGGTGGATGGAGAAACACAAGAGGTGAAAAATCTTTATGAAACATAAAGAAAAGGAGTCTGTATTTTTAGATTTATATGACCTATATAAAGAAGGAGAGCTAGAGGACGAATCAATGGAATGGATGGAACAGCATGAGCCCCTATACCAAAAGAATGCGGAATCCTTAAAGATTGAATCTTGTTCAGAGAGAAGCCCGGGTGCTGAAGAAGAGAGCCAAATAAGACATATGAAAGTATACCTGTCTTCCATGTATATCTGTTTCATATTATTGGCCATTTGGATGACGGTGTGGTTTTACTTTTAATGAAGCGTAGGGATTCTATTGAAGATTTGTATCGACAGTATTACCAAGAAATTTTAAATTATTTATATAGAAGGACTCATCACCTTGAAACAGCCAAGGACTTAGCGCAGGACACGTTTTTGAAAGCTCTTAACGGCTTGGCTTCGTTTAGGGGACATTCTTCCATCAGAACGTGGCTTTACACCATTGCACATCACACCTTTGTCAATTGGTACCGCAGGGATGTCAAATACCAATTTACTGATATCAGCAAGAATGAAGGATTAACGCAAACAACTTATGAGCAGCCTGAACAGTATTTGTCGCGGACGGTAAAAAGTGAAACCCTAAGGCAGGAACTCCTCCAGTTAAAGGATCAGCATCAATCCGTTTTGATTTTAAGAGAATTCCAAGAGCTTTCTTATGAAGAAATCGCTGAGATATTAGGATGGAGTCTTTCAAAGGTGAAAACCACACTTCACCGGGCCAGATTAGAGCTAAAGAAAAGCATGACGAAAAGAAGAGAGGAGGAGCGGATATGACCTGCTTTCTAGTAAGAGACCTGCTTCCTCTGTATCTTGAAGGTGATTGTAAAAGAGAAACGGAACACGTCATTAAAGAGCATATAAAGACCTGCAGCAGCTGCAGAGAAATGTATGACATGATGGCTGAGCCTTTTGAATTGGAGGGCGGACAGGCCGTTGTGGAGGCTTTTCTGCTGGAAGAAGAAATGCGGTTTAAACAGAGGTACTACGGTTTGCTAATCGTTAAAGCTGCCTGCTGGTTTGGAGCGGCGGTTGCCGTAATGCTCATCATCAAACTGCTGATATAAAGAAAAGCGCTTGTCCGGTTCCGGCAAGCGCCTTTTTAGTTTAAGCTTGAGGATGAATCATGTCGTAGATTGCGGCAAGCTGTTCTTGTGACAGAGCACTGAATAATTTTTCAAAAACGTCAGCTTCCAGAGGTGTTGCCCCTGCTTGTACCGCTGCATCTATATCATAGCTGTACACACCGTCTTGTAATACAATTGCTGCTTGAAGAATGTGAATCTTTAAAGAAACAGCGGAGAAAAATTGTTCAAGTGCGAGTGCTTCTTTTTCTGTGAAGCCAAGTTCAATTGCTTTTTCTGTATCAAATGTGTAATGTCCATCTTCGACATACACACATTGTGAAACAACGCTGAAAAATTCTGATGTCGACTCCCAGAGAGTTGCGATTACTTGAGCCTCTTCTTTTGTCATTCCTAACTCGACAGCTTTTTCACTGTCAAAATAATACACACCGTCTTGTTCGTATATACATTGATTTAATAAATCAATGTATGTATTGAGATCTTCATTTGTGATTGTCTGATGCTGCACATGAACATTGGAGTTATCAACCATTGTTTTTGCGCTGGCTGCATCAGGGCCGAACGTTAATAGAGCAGCTGAGGTCATTGCGGCAGTCGTTAGCATCGCTTTTTTTACAAATGTTTTCTTCATGTTTCTTCTCTCCCTTTTATGAATTGTGCTACGAATTCCATTATAGGGATAGATTAGCATCGGAAAAATAGGTTTTATGGTATTTTATGTATATCGTTGCCGAACTACTTTTTGCCGGTCACATGTGTCATTGTTAGAACGATTGTCTATGTATGAATGCTGTTTTGCATCTTCCCGACTAAGAAACAGGGGAGATAAGACTTAATGAAATGAAAAACACCGCTTCTTTGCGGTGTTTTTTTGATTACAATGTCTTCAGCGGGGTAATGCTTTTAATCAAGCAAGCCTTGCTCGCGCATTTTCTTTTTTAATGTAAATCCGCCGCCCATTACGGCACAAACAAGCACAATGCTGGCGATAATGCCTGCAGCGCTTTTTTCAGCGATAAAGACGCCGATCAGCATAATACTGAAAACTGCTGCAAATGCAAATAATAGTAAAAGCCAATTCATTTTTTTCATGTTTTCCATCCCCTTTTACGTCTTATATTAAGTTTACAGAAAAACGTGACGCTTTTAAAGAGGATGTGTGGTATAATATGAAAGTTATTTAATTTTATTAGGAGATGAAAAAGTGAAACTTCGAAATGATCTTCGCAACATCGCGATTATTGCCCACGTTGACCATGGGAAAACGACTCTAGTCGATCAGCTTTTACATCAGGCTGGTACGTTCCGTGCCAACGAACAGGTTGCTGAACGCGCAATGGACTCTAATGATCTTGAACGCGAACGCGGCATTACAATTTTGGCGAAAAATACTGCGATTAACTATAAAGATACACGCATTAATATTTTGGATACCCCTGGACACGCAGACTTTGGGGGAGAAGTAGAACGAATTATGAAAATGGTTGACGGTGTACTGCTTGTCGTTGACGCATATGAAGGCTGTATGCCTCAAACACGTTTCGTTCTGAAAAAAGCTCTTGAGCAAAATCTGAACCCGGTTGTTGTTGTAAACAAAATTGACCGTGACTTTGCCCGTCCTGAGGAAGTTATCGATGAGGTTCTTGATCTGTTCATTGAGCTTGATGCCAATGAAGAACAGCTCGAGTTCCCAGTGGTATATGCTTCCGCGATTAATGGAACAGCGAGTCTTGATCCGAAACAGCAGGATGAAAACATGGAAGCTTTATATGAAACCATCATTAAGCATGTTCCGGCACCTGTTGATAATGAAGAGGAGCCGCTTCAATTCCAAGTTGCCCTTCTTGACTACAACGACTATGTAGGCCGTATCGGAATCGGACGCGTATTCCGCGGCACGATGAAAGTCGGTCAACAGGTTTCTCTTATGAAGCTTGACGGAACGGCTAAGTCATTCCGTGTAACAAAGATTTTCGGTTTCCAAGGCTTAAAGCGTGTGGAAATTGAAGAAGCAAAAGCAGGAGACCTCGTAGCGGTTTCCGGCATGGAAGATATTAACGTTGGTGAAACGGTCTGTCCTGTAGACCATCAGGATCCTCTTCCAGTGCTTCGCATTGATGAACCGACACTTCAAATGACATTTGTCGTGAATAACAGTCCGTTTGCAGGCCGTGAAGGCAAATATGTAACAGCCCGCAAAATCGAAGAGCGTCTTCAGTCTCAGCTTCAGACGGATGTGAGCTTGCGTGTTGAGCCAACCGCTTCTCCTGATGCTTGGGTTGTTTCCGGACGCGGTGAACTTCACTTGTCAATTTTAATTGAAAATATGCGCCGTGAAGGCTATGAGCTTCAAGTTTCAAAACCTGAAGTTATCATCAAAGAAATCGACGGCGTACGCTGTGAGCCTGTTGAGCGTGTACAAATCGATGTTCCGGAAGAGCATACAGGCTCAGTTATGGAATCAATGGGTGCCCGCAAAGGCGAAATGATTGATATGATCAACAATGGAAACGGCCAAGTCCGTCTCATCTTTACAGTTCCTTCCCGCGGATTGATCGGGTACTCCACAGAGTTCCTATCATTAACACGCGGATTCGGTATTCTGAACCATACCTTTGACAGCTACCAGCCGATGCAGGCGGGCCAAGTCGGCGGACGCCGCCAGGGTGTGCTTGTATCAATGGAAAACGGAAAAGCGACATCTTATGGTATTCAAGGAATTGAAGACCGCGGTGTCATCTTCGTTGAGCCGGGTACTGAAGTATACGAAGGAATGATCGTTGGAGAGCATAACCGTGACAACGACCTTGTTGTTAACGTCAGCAAAATGAAACAGCAGACGAACGTCCGCTCTGCGACAAAGGATCAGACAACTACAATTAAAAAAGCGCGCATCATGTCTCTTGAGGAATCTCTAGAGTACTTAAACGAAGATGAATACTGTGAAGTAACGCCTGAATCCATCCGTTTAAGAAAGAAAATCCTCAATAAAAACGAACGTGAAAAAGCGGCTAAAAAGAAAAAAACAGCAGGATTGTCTTAATCTCTTGCAGAATTTGAAAAGATAGAACCCGCACTTTGCAGGGGAGGGGAATCTTTTTGAATGATGTAAGCGAACGCCTGTCGTTCTTCGCCGCTCTATATCAAGTAGACCGGCAGCCTGCGGCAGGCATGTGGCTGCTGTACGGCACGATTTTTGTGTTGGCTGTTATTGTATTTAAGCTTGGATTTGCTAAACGGCTTCCGGTATTAAAATCAGCAGTGGTGTATGTATTTCTGGCTTTGGGCTGCACTGTTTTGACCTTTTTAGGAGTGTTTTTGCCCGTGGCAGAGGGATTGGTCGTCGCTGCGATGATTTTAATCATTTACAAAATTCGGCTGTATCAGTCGAAAAAGGGACAGTCTGCAAAATCATAAAAAGACTCAGCTGAGAAGCTGAGTCTTTTTTGTGTTGTGTATGGTAAAGCGGCTGCTTTATTTTTTGACTTTTTCTTTTTTTTGCTGTCCCGGGTGAAAAGTGAATTTTCCCGTTTTCAGCCGTTCTTCTGTTTTTTGGGCAATCCGGTCGTGGCATTCCTGGCACATATATGTATGGATTGGGCGGTTTCGAAGCCGTTTCGCGATCAGGGTATCATCATCAATTGTTTCAATTTTATCGCAAATAGAACATTGGACCCTCATCATATCACCTCTTTCACTAATATGTATTATAGCACGGATCAGAAGCTGTCCAAAATAAGAAAAAGCTAAAGCGCGAGGCTATAGCTTAATCATTGTTATTCTTTTTCATATGATGATCAGATTGATCGTTTTGCTCCTGTTCCATTTCCTGCTGCTGCTTTCTGTTTAATTGGTCATTTTGCTGCTTTGTTTGCGGCTCGTCTTCATTGTCAATCACATCGTTAGGCACTTCCGGAAGCACTCGGCCGACAATCGCAGCTAATTCATCTAGTATGCCTGTTACCGGACGGCCTTTACTGATTTCTCTGCTCATTTCATTCAGGCGGCTGACCGTATCTGGGTCAGCAATGACAACTGCGTTGGCACCATATCGATCATTTTTTAAAGCCTGTGCCACAGAATATTTAATCGTTTCCACTTTGCTTCTATCCAAAGTATCATCGACATCAATCCCAACAACGGCATAACCTCCAAGCACAACGGCTGTTGCATCCTTGACATCGGGATTTTTTTCAGCAACGCTGACAAGATGCTTGGCAATATCCGTTCTTGTTCCATTGTCTTTTGTCTCCTGAGTTGTGTCCTTTACGTGAATCGGTTTGGTTTCCTGCTGTCTTGTTGATTCTTTTTCAACATTCTGATCCTGTTTTCCTTGTTGGTAGGCACATGCGGACAGGATAAGCGTCAGCTGTATGAGAATGAAAAGAATTCGCACTTGCGGGTTCCCTCCTTGAAATGCATTCATTAATTTTATTGTTGAATTAACCTTCTATCTTTATGCACAAAAACATATATTTTAGCAGGCATTCACCTTTTTTCATCGTAAGAGAAGCAGGAAGAACTTTGACCCTTATATCAGGAGGCTGAGACTTGAGTAAAATTTATGTGTTAGATACGAATGTGTTATTACAGGATCCTAACGCGATATTTTCTTTTGAAGAAAATGAGGTTGTCATCCCTGCTGTCGTATTAGAAGAGGTTGATTCAAAGAAACGGTATATGGACGAAGTTGGGAGGAATGCAAGGCACGTATCTAAGCTGATTGATGCGCTAAGACAAAAGGGCAGGCTGCATGAGCATGTTCCGCTCGACACGGGCGGCACACTGAGAATTGAACTGAATCATCGTTCGTTTCACCAGCTGCAAGAGATCTTTATTGAAAAGACGAACGATAATCGCATATTAGCCGTTGCGAAAAACTTAAGCCTCGAGGAAGAAACGAAGGAGAATGGCAGGCCGGTTATCCTCGTCAGCAAGGATGTACTTGTCAGAGTGAAAGCGGACGCAATCGGACTGCTTGCCGAAGATTTCTTAAATGACCGGGTCGTGGACAATGATGAAATGTACAGCGGCTATAAGGATTTATATATCAGCCAGCAGCTGTTCAACTCTTTTTATGGTAAAAATCAAATTTCAGTAAATGATATAAAACAGCACGCGTTTTATCCGAATCAATTCGCATTAATGAAGGATGAGCTGGGAGGATCCTCCTCTGCAGTCGGAATTGCAGATAAAACCGGAACGGTATTAAAAAGACTCGTATTTGATGATGAACATATATGGGGAATCAGACCGAAAAATGTTCAGCAGACAATGGCATTAGAGCTTTTGCTGCGTGAAGATATTCCGCTTGTCACCCTGATCGGAAAAGCGGGAACCGGCAAGACGCTTTTAGCATTGGCAGCGGGACTATTACAGACAGAAGACTTAGGAATATACAAAAAGCTGGTCGTGGCGAGACCGATTGTTCCTGTTGGCAAAGACATCGGATACTTGCCGGGCGAAAAAGAGGAAAAGCTAAAGCCTTGGATGCAGCCGATTTTTGACAACTTGGAGTTTCTGTTTAATGCGAAAAAACCGGGGGAGCTTGAGGCCATTCTGGCAGGTATTGGCTCAATTCAGGTAGAGGCGCTGACTTATATCAGGGGGAGAAGCATTCCAGATCAATTTATTATTATTGATGAAGCGCAAAATTTGACCAGGCATGAGGTAAAAACACTGCTGACGAGAGTCGGTGAGGGGAGTAAAATTGTCTTAATGGGCGATCCTGAACAAATTGATCACCCATATTTAGACAGTCTGAACAATGGTTTGGCCTATGTGGTTGAGCGGTTTAAAGGACAACCCATCTCAGGCAGCGTGAAGCTGTTAAAAGGTGAGAGATCAGGCCTCGCCCAGCTTGCAGCTGACTTGCTGTAATACTAAATGATTTCGATTTCTTTTATATCGGTGATGGGCTGTTTGTGATCAACTGGATCTTCAAAGTAAATATGAACGGGGCCGCCTTCTTGAATCGGTTTGCCTGCCTCACTGAAATGGACAATACTGTTCAGAGCGGTTTCCAGAGGAACGGCGGCCTTTCCCGAACTTGTGACAAATACGCATTGTGTCGCAGAGCTGGGCGGCTCGGCATTTTTCAGCACAGTCCCAAGTTTCATTGCAAAGCTGCCGTTCATCAGTTTTTGCTTCTCGTATTGTTTTTCCGTCTTTAATGTCGGCGGCGCAATCCGGCCCTCTCTGATGACGCGTTCAGGATCAAGATCGGATTCATCCCCGGCTGATTGTAAATGTGAGTCTTGACTTGCCCCTTTGCGGTCAAACGAAAATTTGCGATCATCAAAAATCCATACGCTTGGATCAATGGTGATCGGATATGTAACATTGCCTTTTACTTGTATAACGCTCATGATATAACCCCCTTCTCTCAAAATTATAAAAGTTTTCGCATGAATTGTCACTTTGTGTACAAATTATGTGTATTGAAATGCTCAGGGAGCGAGGGTGGTTGCATGGTATGCCGGCATAATGACGAGCTTGAAGCCTTAGTGAAAGAGGCGAAAAAGGTGACGGACAAGGGGGAGGTAGCCAGCTATATTCCTGCCTTGGCAAAAGCCGATAAACACGATCTGTCAGTGGCGATTTATTATTCCAATAATATTTGTCTGTCAGCAGGTGATGTAGAAAAAACATTTACACTTCAAAGTATATCGAAAGTCCTCTCACTTGCTTTGGTATTAATGGAACACGGCAAAGATAAGGTCTTCAGCTATGTTGGACAGGAGCCGACCGGTGATCCGTTTAACTCAATTATCAAGCTGGAAACAGTGAATCCGAGTAAGCCGTTAAACCCTATGATCAATGCCGGGGCTTTGGTAGTGACAAGCTTGATTAGAGGGAAAACGGTGAAAGAGAGACTTGATTATTTACTTTCTTTTATCAGAAGACTGACAAACAACCAAGAGATTACTTACTGCCGGGAAGTGGCTCAATCCGAATACAGCACATCAATGATTAATCGGGCAATGTGTTATTATATGAAGCAGTACGGCATTTTTGAGGATGATGTAGAAGCGGTAATGGATTTATACACGAAGCAATGCGCGATAGAGATGAACAGTCTGGATTTGGCGAAAATCGGATCTGTATTTGCGCTGAACGGCAGACAACCTGAGACTGGAGAGCAAATCATCCCAAAAGATGTCGCCAGGATTTGCAAAACATTTATGGTGACGTGCGGAATGTACAATGCAAGCGGGGAATTTGCAATTAAGGTCGGAATTCCTGCAAAAAGCGGCGTATCCGGAGGGATTATGGGCCTTTCACCCTACGATTTCGGGATCGGCATTTTTGGCCCGGCATTGGACGAAAAAGGGAACAGCATTGCAGGTGTAAAGCTTTTGGAAATAATGTCTGAGATGTACAGGCTGAGTATTTTTTAATTTATCTCATCTGCTTAAATCCTCTTGCATTTTCTGCTGATACCCTTTATGATAAATAGAAGAATTAGGTACTCGCCTGGGGAACGGAGGGATACTTTTGGCTTCAGAGATGATAGTTGACCATCGGCAAAAAGCTTTTGAACTCTTAAAAGTAGACGCTGAGAAGATTTTGAAGCTGATCCGAGTACAAATGGATAACTTAACGATGCCTCAATGTCCTCTATATGAAGAGGTTTTAGATACTCAAATGTTCGGGCTTTCGAGGGAAATCGATTTTGCTGTCCGCCTGGGATTGGTTGATGAAAAAGACGGTAAAGACCTTTTATACACATTGGAGCGCGAATTGTCTGCTTTGCATGACGCGTTTACAGGTAAATAAATGATAAAACTCAAACTTATTAACAGTTTGGGTTTTTTTATAACCGCTAATTTTCTCTCACTAAAGACGGTCTTTTTTTACACATTCCTTCCGAATCGTATAGAGATTCTTCGTCTCATTTGATAAATTGTAGTAAAATAAAAAAGATAAATACATAAAACCATAGATAATGGAAGTTGGAAGCAGGGAAGAGGATGTTATGTTAAAAAAAATGCTCAAATCTTATGATTACTCACTGATATTCGCAATTGTTTTACTATGCGGATTCGGTTTAGTGATGGTATACAGTTCAAGCATGATTACGGCTGTTTCACGATATAACGTAAGCAGTAATTTTTTCTTCATGCGGCAGCTGTTTGCTTTAATTGCAGGTGGCGCTCTTTTTATTCTCATGGCTGTGTTTCCTTACAAAGCACTGGCTCATCAAAAGTTTCAGAAGGGAATACTGCTTGTTTCTGTTCTTGCGCTTATCTCGCTGTTTGTATTCGGTCATGTTGCCGGAAACGCGCAAAGCTGGTTTAAAATCGGCGGAATGAGTATCCAGCCGGGGGAGTTTGTTAAACTGGTAGTGATTTTATACCTTGCAGCCGTATATGCCAAAAAACAAAGCTATATCGACCATCTGTTAACGGGAGTAGCCCCTCCGGTTGTCATGACGCTTGTGATTTGCGGGTTAATTGCCATGCAGCCAGATTTTGGTACAGCCATGATTATCGGCCTAATTGCGACGTGCATGATCTTGTGCTCCGGTTTCAGTGGAAAGACGCTGGTGAAGCTTGTTTTGCTGGGCGGCATTGTTTTAATTTTAGTCAGCCCGATTATTTATTTAAATCAGGACAAAATTTTAACTGAAGGCCGTTTGGCACGTTTTGAGAGTCTTGAAGACCCATTTAAGTATGCAAATTCATCAGGTTTACAAGTGATCAATTCTTATTATGCGATCGGCTCAGGCGGCATTTTCGGTCTGGGGCTCGGTGAAAGTATCCAAAAATACGGATATCTGCCTGAATCACACACTGACTTTATTATGGCTGTCATTGCTGAAGAACTAGGTATTTTTGGGGTATTGTTTGTGATTTTTCTATTGGGCTTTATCGTAATAAAAGGGTTTTATATAGCCAGAAAATGCGAGGACCCGTTTGGGAGTCTTCTAGCGATCGGCATTTCGAGCATGATTGCCATACAATCGTTTATTAACCTTGGCGGAGTCAGCGGATTAATTCCGATTACAGGGGTTACGCTGCCATTTATCAGTTACGGGGGCTCTTCTTTAGTACTGCTGCTAGCGAGTATGGGGATATTAGCGAATATCAGCATGTTTGTGAAATATTCAGAGAATAAGAAAAAGAGAGAGCCCTTGGCGCCGAAGGGAATGAAAAAGAAACAGCTCAAAAAAACTGTTTATCTGTAAAAAACAAGTGTGTACAGGGGAAGGGTATTCCGCTATGATAGATTATATTCCATTCGGGTAAGGGGGAGAAACGTTTGTCACAGCAATCGATACAAAAAGTATTAGTAGCAAACAGGGGAGAAATTGCAATCCGAATATTCCGGGCGTGTACCGAGTTGAATATTCGTACAGTTGCGGTCTATTCAAAAGAAGATTCCGGTTCCTACCATCGGTACAAAGCGGATGAAGCATACCTGGTCGGTGAAGGGAAAAAACCGATTGATGCTTATCTGGATATTGAAGATATCATAGATATTGCGAAAAGAAACAAAGTCGATGCGATTCATCCGGGATACGGTTTCTTATCTGAAAATATCCATTTCGCGAAACGATGTGAAGAAGAAGGCATCGTGTTCATTGGTCCAAAGTCCGAACATCTAGATATGTTTGGTGACAAGGTAAAAGCGCGTGAGCAGGCAGAAAAAGCTGGAATCCCTGTGATTCCCGGAAGCGACGGCCCTGCAGAAACGCTTGAAGCAGTCGAACAATTTGGACAAACTAATGGTTATCCTATTATCATTAAAGCTTCACTGGGCGGCGGCGGCCGCGGTATGCGGATTGTCAGATCTGAAAGTGAAGTCAAAGAAGCATATGAGCGTGCAAAATCAGAGGCAAAAGCAGCCTTTGGCAATGATGAAGTGTATGTAGAAAAATTGATTGAAAATCCGAAACATATTGAGGTTCAGGTGATTGGTGACAAGCAGGGCAATGTCGTCCACCTTTTTGAGAGGGACTGTTCTGTTCAAAGACGCCACCAAAAAGTCATTGAAGTGGCGCCGAGTGTCTCCCTGTCACCTGAATTAAGAAACCAAATTTGTGAAGCGGCAGTTGCACTTGCGAAAAATGTAAACTATATAAACGCTGGTACGGTAGAGTTTCTTGTTGCAAACAACGAATTCTACTTTATTGAAGTAAACCCTCGCGTACAAGTTGAACACACGATTACAGAAATGATTACAGGTGTCGATATCGTTCAAACACAGATCCTTGTTGCCCAAGGGCACAGCCTTCACAGCAAAAAAGTAAATATCCCTGAGCAAAAGGACATTTCTACAATCGGCTATGCCATTCAGTCACGGGTTACGACTGAGGATCCGCAAAATGATTTCATGCCTGATACAGGAAAAATCATGGCTTACCGCTCAGGCGGCGGTTTTGGTGTCCGTCTTGATACCGGAAACAGCTTTCAAGGCGCCGTGATCACGCCATATTATGATTCACTTCTCGTTAAGCTTTCAACTTGGGCTTTAACGTTTGAACAGGCGGCGGCCAAAATGGTCCGAAACCTTCAGGAGTTTAGAATCAGAGGCATTAAAACAAACATTCCTTTCCTTGAGAACGTTGCAAAGCATGAGAAGTTCCTGACAGGGCAATATGATACGTCTTTCATTGATACAACACCTGAATTATTTAATTTCCCTAAACAGAAAGACCGCGGAACAAAAATGCTCACTTACATCGGCAATGTGACAGTGAACGGTTTCCCTGGAATCGGGAAAAAAGAAAAACCGGCGTTTGACAAACCGATAAACGTAAAAGTAGACATAGATCAGCAGCCTGCCAGAGGAACAAAGCAAATTCTCGATGAAAAAGGTGCTGAAGGGCTTGCAAATTGGGTTAAGGAACAGAAATCTGTCCTTTTAACTGATACGACATTCAGAGACGCTCACCAATCATTATTGGCGACGAGATTCAGATCGCATGATTTGAAAAAAATCGCGAATCCGACGGCTGCGCTATGGCCTGAGCTATTCAGTATGGAAATGTGGGGAGGCGCGACCTTCGATGTAGCCTACCGATTCCTGAAAGAAGATCCGTGGAAGCGATTGGAGGACCTTCGCAAAGAAGTGCCGAATACCTTATTCCAAATGCTGCTTCGTTCATCTAACGCGGTCGGCTATACGAATTATCCGGATAATGTGATTAAAGAATTTGTGAAGCAATCTGCTCAATCCGGTATTGATGTGTTCCGTATTTTCGACAGCTTAAACTGGGTAAAAGGGATGACGTTAGCCATTGATGCCGTTCGGAATACCGGCAAAGTGGCAGAAGCTGCGATTTGTTACACGGGAGATATCCTTGACAAGAACCGTACGAAATATGATCTTGCTTATTATACGTCGATGGCGAAGGAGCTTGAGGCTGCCGGAGCCCATATCCTTGGAATTAAAGATATGGCAGGGCTGTTAAAACCGCAGGCTGCATATGAACTCGTTTCTGCTTTGAAAGAGACGATCGACATTCCGGTTCACCTTCATACGCATGATACGAGCGGCAACGGTATTTATATGTACGCAAAAGCTGTTGAAGCCGGCGTTGATATCATAGACGTGGCGGTCAGCTCAATGGCAGGATTAACGTCTCAGCCAAGCGCGAGCGGATTTTATCATGCGATGGAAGGGAGCGCCCGCCGTCCGGAAATGAATGTCCAAAACGTTGAAATGCTGTCCCAATATTGGGAGTCAGTTCGTAAATACTATAGCGAATTTGAAAGCGGAATGAAGTCTCCGCATACTGAAATTTATGAGCATGAAATGCCTGGGGGCCAATACAGCAACCTGCAGCAGCAGGCGAAGGGAGTAGGCCTAGGCGACCGCTGGAACGAAGTCAAAGAAATGTACAGACGCGTCAACGATATGTTCGGCGACATCGTGAAGGTCACGCCTTCCTCTAAAGTAGTCGGAGATATGGCGCTCTACATGGTGCAAAACAATCTGACTGAAAAGGACGTTTACGAAAAAGGCGAACAATTAGATTTCCCTGATTCTGTCGTGGAGCTTTTCAAAGGAAACATCGGCCAGCCTCATGGCGGATTCCCGGAAAAACTACAAAAGCTGATCTTAAAAGGACAGGAGCCGATTACGGTCAGACCGGGAGAACTGCTTGAGCCGGTATCCTTTGAAGCGATCAAACAGGAATTTAAAGAGCAGCATAACTTGGAGATTTCAGATCAAGATGCTGTGGCGTATGCCCTTTATCCTAAAGTCTTCTCTGATTATGTGAAAACGGCAGAAAGCTATGGAGACATTTCGGTATTAGATACGCCGACATTCTTCTATGGCATGACATTAGGTGAAGAAATAGAAGTGGAAATTGAGCGCGGAAAAACACTGATCGTTAAGCTGATTTCAATCGGCGAGCCTCAGCCTGATGCCACTCGCGTCATTTATTTCGAACTGAACGGACAGCCGCGTGAAGTTGTCATCAAAGATGAAAGCATTAAGTCTTCCGTTCAGGAAAGACTGAAAGCGGACCGGACAAACCCAAGCCACATCGCAGCCTCCATGCCTGGAACGGTTATTAAGGTATTGACTGAAGCAGGTACAAAAGTCAATAAAGGTGATCATTTGATGATCAATGAAGCGATGAAAATGGAAACAACGGTTCAGGCGCCTTTCTCAGGAACAATCAAGCAGGTTCATGTGAAAAATGGCGAGCCGATCCAAACGGGAGATCTGCTTCTCGAAATTGAAAAAGCATAAAAAACAAGAGTGTATATCATTTGATATACACTCTTGTTTTTTATGAAAGAAGCGTAGGGAAATGAAAATTGTGTGGTTTAGAAGAGATCTAAGGCTTGAAGACAATACAGCACTGTCACAAGCCATTTCCTATATAAAACAAAAACAGGATTATCTGCTGCCGGTCTTTCAGATACTTTGTAGTATGATATGAGCCATAAATATTTCTTAAAGGCACTATCTTTGTATGAAGCATGGCAAAAGGGCTCTATCTGCACATTTTTATCATGAAGCAATACTTATGTTTCGCAGGCTGTGCGGTTTTTTAGCATGATGACAAAAAATACGGAGCACAGCGAGCCGCTCAATGATCATCAAGTCCAGCGGAGAGGCTGGCCATTGAAACGTATGAAGCGGCAAAAAACATGATACAAAAAAGACCAAAGCGCAGAAAGCTTTGGTCTAGAGTTATTATGATTGTCTTGATTCATAACGGAAGCGTGCAATCAATAATAAGAAGTAGCATAGAACACCAAACAGGCAGGCAATAAAGAACGAGTGGGCAAGTGCAAAGCCCAGAGCCAGTTCAGAGTATACGATCATAATACCGGACAGCGCCTGTAATGTAATAAAAATAAGACATGAGATCCATCCCCAAAAGATCTGCTTTTGATCTTTATAGGAAGTAATAGCATGAACAGCGGCCACAATAATCCATACAAACAACAGCAATGCTGCTGCTCTATGGCCCATTTGCACCCATTCATGGAATTGGGTCGGAAGTCCATTGTTCAGCGGGCTGCACAGCGGCACATCAGGACATGCCAGACTTGATTCGGTATGTCTTACATATGCGCCTGTATACACAACGATATAGGAGTATATTAAAATCCCTATCATGTGAAATTGCATTTTTTTGCCGATTTGAAGCGGCTTAACCAGTTTTCTAACTGATTTGTCGGCTTCAAATATGAGCAATGTCAAAATGAGCACTGAAGCAAAAGAAATCAATGAGATGCCAAAGTGAAGCGCCATAATCAGCGCGTTTGAACCGAATACGACAGCCAATGCGCCAAGCAGTGCCTGTAAAAATAAAAAGATAATAGACATGATCGCGAGAAACGTTGTTTCACGGAAAATCGGTGTGATTTTTCTCCATGACCAAAACGCAAGGCTTAACACAAGGATAATAGAGATCCCGCTTGCGAACCTGTGGCTCCATTCAATAATTGAAGCCGGATTCATTTCAGGGAAAAAACGGCCGTGACACAGCGGCCACTGTCTGCCGCAGCCTTGGCCGGAACCTGTTTTTGTAACGAGAGCTCCCCCGATTAAAACAATAAGCATGACAAATGTTGTCAGAACACCGAGAGCTTTTAATGCTTTATTCATACAATATTCACCTTCTCAACATACTGCTGCGTTTTTATATACGTTCCAAGTGTAAGCGAATATGTGTTTTGTGGCAATTCTTAGAGCCTTTTGTTCACAAAAATATAATAGAATGACGGCTATCGGAAAATGTACACTTGATTATTCATGCCGGGTCTGATAGAAATAAGGTAAACGCACTGCCAATTTGGCGATTGCCTTCATCTTTGGTAAAATTCATAAAAAGTTCACAAATAAA
>NZ_JAVAXX010000008.1:0-67045 GCF_042709275.1 Bacillus sp. LR_5
TTTTAAGATATTTACGTAAGATAAATATCGATAATTAAATCCCATACTGGCTCTTACGCTCAACCTTTCAGCGGTATCTTTCATTATGCTTGCTTCTTCAAGAGAAATAGCCATAGGCTTTTCACACAATACATGCTTATGTTTTCCTAATGCTTGCAAAGCATGTTCTTTATGGCAAAAGTTTGGTGATGCTACAATTAAACCTTCTGAGGCATCAATTAGTTCATCTGCGTTTTCAAATGACTTCCCGCCGAAAGTTTTCACAAAGCTTTCCGCATTTTGTTGATTTATGTCATATACCCCTACTAACTCTGCATTTTTTATTGTAGATAAAGCAGTTGCATGCGCTCTTGCAATACCACCTGCACCTATGATGCCAATCTTCTTCATTTTAATTTCCTCCTCATGATCCAATTAATTTTTTTAAGGTATTAGTAATTCCTTTTGAGTACTCACTATCAGTTATAAGGTGGTGCAAGTTTTTGGCTTCCTGTGTTGCATTTTTTAGCAGATATCCATTCCCTACTGTCTGTAACATACGAACATCATTTCCACTATCCCCAAATGCGATAGCTCTTTCGGTATTTAGGTTGTATTTCTCTAACATAAACGTTACAATTTCATTCTTTCCTGTCCCTATGGGGATAAAATCTACATCATAGCTGTCTTCTGGATCGCCTGCTAAGGGATTACACCGATTTATATTTACTGAAACGCCATATTCCTCGCAGATTTTTTCAATTGCTAATAGGTTTTTCTTGTCGTTTATTTCATCTTGTTCCTGATAGTAGAAGTTATGCTTATACCGTGACTTTCCTAATTGAGTTTGAGGATTCAAAAGAATGTTATGATTTTCATGTAGCTGTTTCACAAGTTTTTCAACCTTTTCTTTACTAAACCCTTCATTAATGCGACTGTTCCACTTGTTATCTTGCTGACCGAAGTTATGCTCTGAAAAGTACGTAATTTCAGTTCCAAGATCACTAGCTATAAAATGCGGAAAATATCTAAATTTTCCTCTTCCCATTTTATCGAGAATAGATTCTATACTGCTCCCAGTAACCCATCCGATTATTAGCTTCCCATCTTTACTTTTTTGTTCTAGATAGTCTTCGAGTTCATAGATGTCTTGTTGCTTTTGTTCGTCGATTGTATGCGGAAAATACGTTTCATCAAAATCACAAAAAACAATATACTGAGGATGTTCAACCGTGGATAACGTTTTATACTCCGATTTCTTGCTTAATAACATGAAACAGTCCCTCCATTACTCTGTCTTGTTCTTCTAAAGTAAATGACGGATATAAAGGCAAATGCAGTACCTGACTATGAGCCTTTTCCGTATGAACCAATTGGAGTCCTGCATACTTGTCCTGTACTAAAGGAGTTTTTTGCATATGAGACAGTATTGGATAATATACATCTGTTTGAACACCAAAATCTTCATTTAATTTAGTCATGATATCTGCCCGATCTTCTGTTCTTACCTTAATAGGAAACAGATGCCATACATGATCTTCACTTAATTCTGGTAATTCAATATAGCCTTTATTCTGCAACTCTGCTAATTGGGTAATGTATCTATCCGCCAAGAACAATCTTTTGAAGTTGTTTAATGAAAGGTACTTCATTCTCTCTAAACCAATTGCTGCCTGTAAATTGTCCATTTTTGAATTAAATCCAAAATTGATGACTTTCTTATTTTTTACATTTACTTCAAAACCGTGATAACTAAATTGAATGCATTTTTTAGCGAGTTCTTCATTATCAGTTGCTATTGCCCCAGCCTTGCCACATACACCAAAATTCTTATAGGGATTAAAACTTAATGTAGTGATGTCTGCATACTTTCCTAAGTCTGTCAGTCCAATTCCTTGGCAGGCATCTTCAATTACTTTCAATTTATAACGATTTGCGATTTGACGAATATGCTGCATGTCTGAATGTTTTCCGTATAAATGCACAGGTAGAATAAACTTTGTATAAGGAGTTATTGCTTCTTCAATTTTGTCAGGATCGATGCAGAATGTTTGTGGGTTAATATCTACATAGATAGGAACGCCTCCCAAAGCTAACACAGCATTTTCAGTAGCTGAAAAGCTATTAGCCGGCATGATAACTTCATCCCCTGGGTTTAATCCTAAAGCCAATAAACCTATCATAATAGCATCGGTTCCACTGCTGGTTGCAATTACATACCTTTTATGTAAATATGTAGATAAAACTTTTTCGAATTGCTCTAAATAGGAACCACTCGTAAATTTTCCAGTTGGCAAAACTTCAGTTAATGTATTTAAGATATCTTCCACTTCATCATTGGTTATTAATCTGTCTACAGGCAAAAAAGGGACTTTACTGATTTCACGATTTTTTTGATAGTTGAAAAGATCATGTTCAATATCTATCTTTTCTTTTAATACTTGTTTCCACCGCTCGTTTACAATACTGTCTTCAATAACAAGTTCTTTTCCTTGTACGTCACCTTTTAAGTGTTTTAATAGTGACATGTTTTCTTTGCTTTTACCTGAAATCTTAACCTGTTTTTGCATGAACAGTACCTCCAATGATTTTATAATCTAAAAATTTATTACAAATTTATCCTAGTTTCTGAAATCGGTAACATGTCAACAACTTTTTTAAGGAAGGGAAAATATGCCTACAATTGATGAAATAGCAAAATTATGCAATGTGTCTAAAACCACAGTGTCAAGAGTATTGAATAATCATCCGTATGTGTCGAAAGAAAAAAGAGATATGATCTTAAAGGCAATTAACGAACTTGACTACACTCCCAATTATTTAGCTCGGAATTTTAGGAGAAATAAGACACAAACGATAGCTTTATCGGTTCCGAGTATCGACCATCCATTTTTTGCTCAATTAATAAAAGGGGTCTCTCATGAAGCACTGTTTAAGAATTACAAGGTAATTGTATTTCAGACCTTTTATGACAAACAGACGGAGCTAGAATTATTAGAGTTATTGAAACATAAAGAAGTGGATGGCATTATTCTTGGGACTTTAGAAAATGAATGGGATCAGATATCCCCTTTCTTAAAGTATGGTCCTATCTTATTATGTAATGAATATCATCACTCAGCGGACATCACGATAATTGGGTATGATGAATTTGAAGCCGCATACATGGGGGTAGTACATTTAATTGAAAGAGGGCATGATAAAATTGGGTTTTGTTTTGATACTCCATATAGCGAAGCTCAATGTCAGAGGAAAGAGGGTTACTTAAAAGCTTTACAAGATTACAATTTACATCATAGAAGCGAATGGATATTCGGCGAAATGTTTAATATCGAGGATGGCTTTCGTGTTTTTCATAAGATAAAGGATCTAAAGGACAGACCCTCAGCAATATTTACAGGAAATGATCAAGTCGCCGCAGGGATTATTAAACAGGCGATGAAAAATGGCTTTAAAGTTCCAGAAGACTTAGCTGTAATTGGTTTTGACAACCAATTGATCTGCCAAGTCGTTACTCCGACCATAACAACAATTGATATCCCCGTAATAGAATTAGGCCAACAGGCTGTGTTGAAAATCATCGAGTCCATTTCGGGTAATGCCTCTTTAAACAGAAGAATTATTAAACTGCCAACAAAGCTTATTATAAGAGAATCAACGTAACGATAGATTTCCCTTTAACATTCTATATCTTTATATAAGAAAAAGAGGTTATTCATTTTAACCTCTTTTTCAATCGTAAGTCGTCAATTATTTCTTTCATTTCACCCTCTGGCAGCACTCACTTCAAATCTGATCCATTAACAACGAAATATCCGCTTATATTTCCCCATCTCGATGGTTTGCGAATTAAAAGTTCTTGAACCCTTTTTTCAACTAGGCATTACTGCCGCTGATTGAGCTCTTTTTGTCTTTTTTTTCACCATGAAGATGGTGAAGCAGGCGATAAAACGGCGGCAGCAGGGCAATAACCAGAATGACGCGAATGACCTGAACCGCAACGACAAAGGTGGAATCAGCATGTAAGGTAACTGACGTCGTCGCCATCTCTGCAATCCCGCCGGGCGCAAATGCCAGAACAGAAGTGATGAGCGAAATTCCTGTCAGCTCGGAAACGATCACGGCGCTCAAAAACATTGCTGCGATTAAACCGACGGACGAGACAAACCCGACGATGATAATACGGGTGACGCCGGCAAACATGCTTTTGTACATCTTAGAGCCGATCGTTGCCCCGAGAAATACTTGTGATACATGGTTAGCTTGTGACGGCCACCATGCCGTCATGTCGTGCCCTGTCACCGCAGCTCCGCCAACATGTACAATTGCTACACCGAGCATGCTGCCGAGCAGCCATGGAGCTGGAAATTTTAAAAATTTCGCAGCTTTGCAAGCTCCCCAGGCAGCGAGAATAAGAATGACGGTCCACAAAACGGGAGCGAGCCTAAAATCTGTCGTTGCAGAAGAAATCGTCTCTGCTGCGGCACTTGCGGTACGATCTTGTTTTGTATAGATCAGAATGACTAAAAACGGAATGGAAAGCACCACGAGCAGCACACGCATCATTTGAACGAGGCTGACTATAGCGGTATTGGCGCCTACTTCCTGTGCGATGCTCGGCATGGCGGAAAGTCCGCCGGGAGCGGTGCCGACAAAGCTAGTCATCATATCCGTTTTGCTGAAACGCCAAAGCACATATCCTGACAGCATGGCCAGCAGGATAGACAATATCAGCATAACGCCGACTGAAAACCAATGGTCTTTGAGAACAGAGAGAACGGATAAATTCAGCTTTTGGCCCAATTCGATGCCGAGGATCATCTGCCCGAGGGCGAGCCATCGTCGGTTAATTCCTTTTTGGTCTGGTGCCATCATCAGCCATGCCGGCCGTATCATGGCGAGGCAGCAGGCGACAATCAGTGTTCCGATCATCCACCCAATTGATATTCCGGTTAATGAAAGAATAAACCCCCCGGCTGCACTGATTGCGATAAACCATAGATCTTTGAGGAGATTTTCGTCTTTCTTCAATGTAAAACCCTTCTTCCTTTTTCACGTAACACTCCAATTGTTCACGTAGTGAATGTATTTATTACTATAGTATATTTTTGTTGATAAAGAAATTATGAATTATTTTCTATAAGCGATTCACTTTTCTTATGACCTTGTGTTCGAGCTTTTCTATTGTGTAAGTCAGAGATAAACCCGCTGTCAGCAGACACACGGCAAGAGCGTAAAAAATCACTTCTCCGCCAAATGATGTCAGGATTAGCCCGCCTGCCAGCGGTCCGATTGAGCGGGATATATCCCAATGCAGACCATAGACAGCATAAAACCGGCCCAGCAAATGAGGCGGCGCCAATTTTGATATGAAGGTCTGGATGTGGATTAGCCCGATGCTTTCGCCAACCGTCATCACCGCTGCCGTCACTAAAAGCATTGTCAGGGAGGTTGAGCATGCAAAACCGGCAGCCGCAAGGGTGTAGCAAATATAAGTAATGAAGAGGATCGTTTTCATTGAAAGCTTTTCGGTCCCTTTGACAAGAGGTACTTGGAGAACACAGCTGAATAAAGCTTTTGCTGCTGAATAGATGGTCAGCATGGACAGATAATCAGAAAACATGTTTTTGCTGAACAGTCTGTATGTTGTTTCTGTTTGTGCATATAACATGCTGATGGGGAGAGAGAGCAGCAAAAGAAGCAGGACAGGCCTGTATATCGTAAAGCTCGCGGACATTTTCGGGGTAACAGCTGGGTGTAGCGGCTTTGTCTCAGGCAGTTTCAGTGCAGCGATCAGAAAGTAGATAAACAATGCTGCAGCATCTAATGCGAATATCCACACGGGGTTATGATTGTACAGCAGCATCCCCACTAGCGGTCCTGCCGTCAGACCCGTCGAATAGATCGCATTGATGACCGCAAACACTTCCGAACGTCTGCTTTCCGGCGTGCTTTCAGCGATTTGGGCGCGGGAAGCGGGAATGTACAACGACCTTCCGATGCCATTCATGACATAGAGAATAGCGAAAACATACGCATGCTCAGCAAATACAAACCCTGTCATTGCCGCTGATTGAAGAAGCAATGCGGTCAAAATCGCTGTGCGCCGCCCAAGCCGGTCCGTCACCCGTCCTGCAGCGAGCGTCAGGAAAATATCAGCAAATGGCTGAAGGCTGATGATCATCATTGGCATCATGATACTGCCGTTTAATTGTTCATGCAGATACAGCACCATAAAAGGTCCCATCATTGCACCTGTCAGGCTTGTCAGCAATTCGCCGAAAAAGCGGAGCCGAACGGGAGCGGTATATCTCGATTTTATAGAGTGAAAACTGGTCAACATGTGATCGCCGCCTTTCGCTGTTTGATATAGTAGTAGTGTATAGAAGGGGCGGCGGCCCAAAAAGTGAAGAAAAGAAGAGATAAAAGTTCCCCTTTTGTCGGGAGGTGCGGGGATTGAAGCTGATAGAGCACTACGTGGCGCTTGTAAAAACAGGCTGCGCCGAGTATGGGCAAATGAACGAAATGACGCTCACTGAGATTGCCGACTGTTTATTTTGTACAGAAAGAAATGCAAAGCTCATTTTACATAAGCTGGAGAACAGCAATTGGATTATCCGGGAAAGCGGGGCGGGGCGCGGCCGTAAATCTAAAATCGCGTTTCTTCGGAGGCCTGAGGAATTGCTTCTTCAAACTGCCAAGGAATATACCATGTCAGGAAAGCTTAAAAAGGCAAAGGAGCTGCTTCAGCAGTATCAGTCCGCATTTCCGGGGCTTCAAAACGAATATAACATGTGGCTTTCAGAGGTGTTCGGATTTGTGACGGAGACGGGCGAGAATGGGACGAAGGATGTTCTGCGGCTGTTCATCGCGCCTGAATCTGTCAGCAGTTTGGATCCATGCCAAATATTTTTGCGGTCTGAGGGCCATTTCGTCAAACAGATATTTGATACACTCTTGACGTTTGATTCGGATATACAGGAGCCGAAGCCTCATTTGGTTCATGGATGGGAAGAGGTCGGAAAAAAACAATGGAGATTTTTTCTTCGAAAAGGTGTGTCATTTCATAATGGACAGCCGCTGACATCGCGGGACGTTGCGTTTACGTTTCAGCGCTTTTTGGAACTGGGTGACAACCCGTATAAATGGCTTCTGCACGGAGTGAAACAAGTCTTAGAAAAGGGCCCTTATTGTGTGGCGCTCATACTCGATAGGCCGAATGCGCTTTTGCCGTATGCTCTTTGTGATGAACGGCTGTCCATACTGCCGGCAGAACAGGGCGGCGGGAAAAATGGAACAGGGCCTTTTCAGGTGAATCAGCAACACAGCGGGATGCTTGTGCTTGAAGCCAATGAGCGTTACTTCAAGGGACGCCCCTATTTGGATCGCGTTGAGTTTGTTTTTTCTGAGCAAGCCGGAGAGATGAACGGTTTTACCATTCAAGAAAAACAAACAAGTCCTGAGCAGCAAACTGTTTTTGATGAGCGGCATGTTCAGTATTTGTCGCTTAATCTAAAAAAGAAGGGGCCTCTGCAGCACCGAAGCTTTAGAAAAGCGCTCCGGCTGCTGATTTCCTCTGAACGGCTCGTTCGTGAAGCGGGAGGGCACCGAAGAATCCCGGTTACGTCCTTTTTGCATCCGAGTTCTTTTGAGTGGGAGGGCGTTTTACCATCTGAATTGTTGAAGAAAAGCAGATACGAGGGCGAAACAATCGTGCTTTATACCTTTTCGGAAACGGATCATCGTGAGGACGCCGAATGGATTCAAAATATTTGCGCCCAGCACGGTATCAGGCTTACACTTCAATTCTGTGATGCTGCTGATCTGCGACGGCCGGAAATCGTGCAGATGGCGGATATCATTCATGACAGTGCGACGTTTTATCAAGACAGCGAGTTTGGTTTTCTGCATTTGCTGCTGTCGGAGAACAGTTTCTTGTATCAGCATCTATCTGAAAAGCTGACACAGATTTGCTCAGGAATGACAGAGCAGATGTTTTCCATGCCTGACCGTTGTTCGAGAATCAACATCTTACGTGACATTGACCGGCAGATGATACAGGAGCTGAATGCGATCCCGCTGTATCAAAATGTGCTCCAGGTGACATCAAGTAAAAATGTAAAAGGCCTGGTGCTTGATGAAGAGGGATGGATTGATTTGTACTCCGTATGGCTGTCCAAATAAAAAGAGGGTTCTTTTTTGAACCCTCTTTTTTACGCTGCCATGCTGCGGCATTGTTCAGCACAGGTGAAGCAGGCTTTCGCACATGCTTGGCAATGATCATGATCGTGCTTTCCGCATTCAGTGCCGCATGCTTCACAAATATCGGCGCAAAGTGCACAAATTTCTTTCATAAACGGGCTGTCCGTTTGCATGGCTTTGACCGCCAGCGCGCAAATATCCGCGCATTCCCTGTCAAGCCGGATGCATCTGCTGAGATGATGCTGTACGCTTTCTTGCAAGCATTTAGTGAAACAATGATTGCAAGCCTTCATACAATCGATGCAAGCCTCAATACAAGCTTCAGAATATTGCTCCATGGTTGATTCCCCCTGTATGACAGTATATGGTTTTATGTTTCCCGGCTGCATTTGAAAAAAACAGGGGAGTGTTTTTTTAGCTAAGGGGATATGTACATATACCCTGAACGGGTATATCTAACGTTCCATCAGATAGTATAGGAACCAGACAGCGTGATTTTGTTCATCACGTGCTGCGCGCGTAAAGACGCCTTTCGCTTTTAAGTTTGACGTTTCCTCGGCCGCACGCAAGTAAAAGTCGACGGTTTCTTGTTCATCTTTAAAAGCGGCATCCAGTCCTCTTGTGAAATTGTCCGGGCATTCTTCCGTTTGTTTCGGCATGATGTGTTTGCCGGTAATTGAACCATACAGTGTGGAAAATTCACGGAGGTGGCGAATCTCGTCACGCCTGATTTCTTCAATCTGTTTTCTGACCTCATCGCTGTGGGCGAGTTCGGCAAGCTTGCGGTAACATTGAATAGCACTGAATTCTCCGTTGATGGCCTTCTGCAAATTCCGAATCAAAACAGGATCTTCCCGGTATGGCACCGGATAGGGATAGTAGCTGTAATGCAAGGGGATTCAACTCCATTCTTAGGAATTGGGCTTCTGTAAAAGTATATGTTGGGCAGGGAGAGATGTGCGGAGATAATCAGCTTTTTATATGTGAAAAGGCCGTTTTTACCAATAGATCAGATTGGTCATTTTCGTCAACATTCGATAAAATATATAGAGATAAAAAGAGAGGGGTCTTCTAATTTGGGAGCAGAGTTTTTAGTAGGCAGGTCCGGGAGTGGAAAAACGAAGCTGATCATCGACAGCATTCAGGATGAATTGCGCCGGGCTCCATTCGGGAAGCCGATCATTTTTCTAGTCCCGGATCAAATGACGTTTTTAATGGAATACGAGCTTGCTAAAACGCCAGATATGGGCGGGATGATACGCGCTCAAGTGTTCAGTTTTTCACGATTGGCCTGGCGCATCCTCCAGCATACGGGAGGAATGAGCAGGCCGTTTCTGACGAGCACCGGCGTACAAATGCTCCTGCGGAAGCTCATTGAGGAGCATAAACAGGAGTTCAAAGTCTATCAAAAAGCGAGTGACAAAAGCGGGTTTACCGCACAGGTTGAGCGGATGCTGACAGAGTTTAAGCGCTATTGTCTGGAACCGGAGGATATCCGCCGGATGGCGGAAAGCGGAACGGCTTCCGAGTATCGCGGAGAACGTGTTTTATCTGAAAAGCTCCATGACTTATCAATTCTGTATCAGCAAATGGAAAAAAGCCTCGCAGATCAATATCTTCACTCTGAGGATTATTTGACATTGCTGGCAGAGCATATCCCGCTTGCGGAAGATATAAAAGGCGCCCATATCTATGTGGATGGCTTTTATCAGTTTACCCCGCAGGAATTCAGGGTGTTGGAGCAGCTTATGGTTCATGCGGAGCATATCACGTTTTCGCTCACAGCGGACAAGCCGTCATATGAGCGGGAGCCGCATGAACTGGAATTGTTCAGAATGACGGGGAAAACCTATTACCGCCTGCATCAGAAGGCGAAGGAACTGAATTTGGACATTACGTATAAAGAGCTGAGCGGGACTGAGCGGCATACAAAGACGCCGGAATTGGCGCATCTAGAGGCACAGTATGAAGCGCGTCCGGCCATTCCATACGCAGAAAAACAAGAAGCCCTTACTGTGATGCAGGCCGCAAACAGACGAGCTGAGCTGGAAGGCATTGCTCGGGAAATTCACGCCCTAGTCAGAGAGAAGGGATATCGCTATAAGGATGTAGCCATTCTTGCGCGCCAGCCGGAAGACTACAAGGATATGGTGAAGGAAGTTTTCGCAGATTACGAGATTCCTTATTTCATTGACGGAAAAGCATCTATGCTGAACCATCCGTTAATTGAATTTATCCGGTCGAGCCTTGATGTTCTGAAAGGGAATTGGCGTTATGAAGCGGTGTTTCGCTGCGTGAAAACCGAACTGCTATTCCCGCTCAATGAACCGAAGGCCAAAGTGAGAGAACAGGTCGATCAGCTCGAAAATTACTGTATCGCCTATGGTATTAAAGGCGACCGCTGGACAAAGGGCGATCGGTTCCAATACAGGCGTTTTGTGTCATTGGATGATGATTTTGCGCAGACTGATCAGGAAATCGAAATGGAAAACATGTTGAATGACACCCGCGATTGGATTGTTCCGCCGCTTTTTCAGCTTCAAAAACGCATGAAAAAAGCGAAGACGGTTCAAGAGAAGGCGGAGGCGCTCTATCGTTATTTAGAAGAGACGGATGTGCCGCTGAAGCTGGATCAGGAAAGGCAGCGTGCTGAGGATGACGGCAGAATCATTGAAGCGCAGCAGCATCAGCAGGCGTGGGACGCAGTCATTCAGCTGCTTGAGGAGTTTGTTGAAATGATGGGAGATGATGAGATTTCTCTTGATTTGTTTCAGCAAATGATAGAAGCCGGCGCGGAGTCGCTTGCATTTTCTCTAATTCCGCCTGCGCTTGACCAGGTGTTTGTCGGCAATATGGATTTGTCCAGAATGTATGGCACCTCCTGCACCTTTGTGCTCGGGGCAAACGACGGCGTTCTGCCGGCACGCCCTGATGAAAACGGGGTCCTGTCGGATGATGACCGGGAATGGCTGAAAACGATTGGGGTTGAGCTATCCTCAGGCGGACGGGAGCGTTTGCTTGATGAGCACTTCCTCATCTACATGGCGTTTTCAAGTCCGTCTGACCGGCTTTACGTATCGTATCCGATTGCTGATGCGGAAGGAAAAACGCTTTTGCCGTCGATGATCGTTAAGCGGCTGGAAGAACTGTTTCCGCATCATAAGGAGCGCCTGTTAACAAATGAACCTGAACAGGTCAGCGATGAGGAACAGCTGATGTATGTCGTGAATAAAAGCGTGGCACAGTCCTTTACCGCGAGCCAGCTCAGGTTATGGACCCGGGAATACGACATCAGCGACGTCTGGTGGAGCACGTACAATGTGCTGATGAGTGAGCCGGACAGGCTGCAATCGAAAAAGCTGTTCTCAAGCCTGTTTTTCCGGAATGAAGTGAAGCAGCTTGAACGCAGCGTGTCGAGACAGCTCTATGGTGAACGCATTCAGGGCAGTGTATCGAGAATGGAAACCTTTAACGCATGCCCGTTTTCCCATTTTGCGTCACATGGGCTGCATTTGAAGGAACGGCAATTCTTCAAGCTTGAAGCACCGGATATCGGCCAGCTGTTTCATTCCAGCTTAAAGCTGATTTCTGACAGGCTGCGTGAGCAAAAGCTGGATTGGCGCGATTTAACGAAGGAGCAGTGCGAGCTGTTTTCCTATGATGCGGTAGAGCGGCTGGCACCGAAACTGCAAAAGGAAATTCTGCTCAGCTCAAACCGGCATTATTATGTGAAGGAAAAACTGCAAAAAATTGTGACACGTGTGTCCGGCATTTTAAGCGAGCATGCGAAAGCGAGCGGATTCGTACCGATCGGGCTTGAACTGGGCTTTGGAGGAAAAGGGCCGCTTCCGCCGCTGACCTTTCAACTGAAAAACGGCTGTACGATGGAACTCGTCGGGCGAATTGACCGTGTTGATAAGGCTGAAAGCTCAAAAGGCCTGCTCCTCAGGATTGTCGATTATAAATCAAGCGACAAAGGCCTTGACTTAGCGGAAGTATATTACGGATTGGCACTGCAAATGCTGACGTACCTTGATTTATCGATTACACATTCAGCTGACTGGCTCGGGATGAGGGCGACGCCTGCCGGAGTGCTGTATTTCCATATTCATGACCCGATGATTCAATCTAATCTCCCGCTTGGGCTTGACGAGATTGAACAGGAGATCTTTAAGAAATTTAAAATGAAGGGCTTGCTCCTCGGTGATCAGGAAGTGGTTCGCCTCATGGATACAACCCTTCAAGAGGGACGTTCAAATATCATAAACGCCGGCTTGAAAAAAGACGGCTCTCTCAGATCAGACTCAGCAGCAGTCGGTGAAAAGGAATTTGATCTTTTGACAAAGCATGTGCGCCGCACCTTCCAAGAAGCGGGCGAACAAATCACCGACGGGCGCGTATCCATTGAGCCGTACAAAATGAAGAACAAGACGCCGTGCACATACTGTGCGTTCAAATCAGTATGCCAATTTGATGAATCACTGGAAGAAAACGAGTATCGCCCATTAAAGGCTGAAAAGGACAAGACAATACTTGAGTGGATAAAAAAGGAGGCGGATGGCAATGAACATTCCTAAACCGGCAGACAGCACATGGACAGATGACCAATGGAATGCCATTGTTTCAACCGGCCAGGATATTCTTGTGGCAGCGGCTGCGGGCTCTGGTAAAACCGCTGTGCTCGTTGAACGAATGATTCGGAAAATCACCGCGGAGGAAAACCCAATAGATGTAGACCGTCTTCTCGTTGTGACATTTACAAACGCCTCAGCGGCAGAGATGAAGCACCGAATCGCAGAAGCCTTGGAAAAAGAGCTTGTACAGCGCCCCGGCTCGCTGCATATTAGACGCCAGCTGTCTCTTTTAAACCGGGCCAGCATTTCGACGCTCCATTCCTTTTGCCTGCAAGTGCTGAAGAAATATTACTACTTGATCGATCTTGATCCGGGCTTTCGGATAGCTGATCAGACGGAAGGCGAGCTGATCGGGGATGAAGTGCTTGACGAGCTGTTTGAAGACGAATATGCAAAGGGCGAAAAGGCGTTTTTTGAGCTTGTTGACCGCTATACGACAGACCGGCATGATCTGGATCTGCAATTTCTCGTTAAACAGGTGTACGAGTATTCCCGATCCCATCCCAACCCGGGGGCGTGGCTGGAAAGCTTTGTTCATTTGTATGATGTATCAGAAAAGAGCGCCATCGAGGAGCTGCCGTTTTATCAATATGTCAAAGAAGATATTGCAATGGTGCTTAACGGGGCGAAGGAAAAGCTCTTGCGCGCGCTTGAGCTGACGAAAGCGCCGGGCGGCCCGGCGCCGCGTGCTGACAATTTTCTTGATGATCTTGCGCAGATTGATGAACTGATTCAGCATCAGGGCGATTTCAGTGAACTATATAAGCGGGTGCCCGCGGTCTCTTTTAAGCGTGCCAAAGCAGTAAAAGGGGATGAGTTCGATCCAGCGCTCCTTGATGAGGCGACAGATTTGAGAAACGGTGCAAAAAAACTGCTTGAAAAGCTCAAAAACGACTACTTCACGCGAAGTCCTGAACAGCACTTGAAAAGCCTAGCCGAGATGAAGCCTGTCATTGAAACGCTCGTACAGCTTGTCATCAGCTATGGAAAACGATTCGAAGCTGCGAAACAGGAAAAATCAATCATTGATTTTTCTGATTTGGAGCATTACTGTTTAGCGATTTTGACAGCTGAGAATGACAAAGGTGAACGTGGGCCGAGCGAGGCTGCGAGGTTTTATCAGGAACAGTTTCATGAGGTGCTCGTTGACGAATATCAGGATACCAACCTCGTGCAGGAATCGATTCTGCAGCTCGTCACAAGCGGGCCGGAGGAGACTGGCAACCTGTTTATGGTAGGAGATGTCAAACAGTCGATTTATCGATTCAGGCTTGCGGAGCCGCTTCTTTTCCTCTCTAAATACAAACGGTTTACAGAGAGCGGAGAAGGCACGGGGCGGAAAATCGATTTAAATAAAAATTTCCGAAGCCGGGCTGATATTTTAGACAGCACAAACTTTTTATTTAAACAGCTGATGGGCGGCAAAATCGGTGAGGTCGATTATGACGAGCAGGCTGAGCTGAAGCTTGGTGCAGCGTATCCGGACAATGACGAGACGGAAACAGAGCTGCTGCTGATCGACAACGCAGAAGATACGGATGCAAGCGAGGAAGCAGAAGAGCTTGAAACCGTGCAGTTCGAGGCAAAAGCCATCGCTAAGGAAATTCGCAAGCTGATTTCATCGCCATTTAAGGTGTATGACGGAAAAACGAAAACACATCGCAATATTCAATACCGAGATATCGTGATTTTGCTCCGTTCGATGCCGTGGGCTCCGCAAATCATGGAGGAGCTGAGAGCACAGGGCATACCGGTTTACGCCAATTTAACGTCAGGCTATTTTGAAGCGGTCGAAGTCGCCGTCGCGCTTTCTGTGCTGAAGGTGATTGATAATCCGTATCAGGATATACCGCTTGCCTCTGTGCTGCGCTCACCGATTGTCGGAGCAGATGAAAACGAGCTGTCTTTGATCCGGCTTGAAAATAAAAAAGCGCCGTACTATGAGGCGATGAAAGACTACCTGGCTGCTGGTGACCGGAATGATGAGCTTTATCAAAAGCTAAATACGTTTTACGGACATCTGCAAAAGTGGCGCGCGTTTTCGAAAAACCACTCAGTATCTGAGCTGATTTGGGAAGTGTACCGCGACACCAAATATATGGATTATGTCGGCGGCATGCCGGGCGGAAAACAGCGCCAGGCCAATTTGCGTGTTCTTTATGACAGGGCGCGTCAATATGAATCAACGGCATTTCGCGGCTTGTTCCGTTTCCTGCGGTTTATCGAACGCATGCAGGAGCGGGGCGATGATCTTGGTACGGCGAGAGCGCTCAGCGAGCAGGAGGATGTTGTCCGCTTAATGACGATCCACAGCAGCAAAGGGCTCGAATTTCCAGTCGTGTTTGCAGCAGGTCTCGGCCGGAATTTCAACATGATGGATTTGAACAAATCGTACCTGCTGGATAAGGAGCTCGGATTTGGCACGAAGTATATTCATCCGCAATTACGCATCAGCTATCCGACACTTCCGCTCATTGCGATGAAGAAAAAAATGCGCAGGGAGCTGCTGTCAGAGGAATTGCGTGTTCTCTATGTTGCATTAACGAGAGCGAAGGAAAAGCTGTTTCTGATTGGCTCATGTAAGGATCATCAGAAACAGCTTGCAAAATGGCAGGCATCCGCGTCCCAAACTGATTGGCTTCTGCCGGAATTTGACCGCTATCAGGCGAAAACGTATCTAGATTTCATCGGGCCGGCTCTTGCCAGGCACAGAGACTTGGAGGATTTGGCTGGTGTGCCAGCACACGCTGACATCTCAGATCACCCGGCTCGTTTTGCCGTTCAAATGATCCATTCCTATGATTTGCTTGATGATGATCTGGAAGAAAGAATGGAAGAAAAAAGCGAGCGCCTAGAAGCGATCCGCCGAGGTGAATCAGTTCCCGGCTCGTTTGCGTTTGATGAAAAAGTCCGCGAGCAGCTGAGCTGGACATACCCGCATCACGAGGTGACGCAAATTCGGACAAAGCAATCGGTTTCTGAGATCAAAAGAAAAAGAGAGTACGAGGATGAATACAGCGGCAGGGCCCCTGTAAAACCGGCTGATGGAAGCATTCTGTACAGACGTCCCGCTTTTATGATGAAAAAAGGCCTGACAGCGGCAGAGAAAGGGACTGCCATGCATACGGTTATGCAGCATATCCCGCTGTCACATGTGCCGTCGATAGAAGAAGCTGAGCAGACGGTTCACAGGCTTTATGAAAAAGAGCTTCTCACTGAAGAACAAAAAGACGCAATTGATATAGAAGAAATCGTGCAATTTTTCCATACAGAAATCGGCGGACAGCTGATCGGCGCAAAGTGGAAGGACAGGGAAATACCATTCAGCTTAGCGCTTCCGGCCAAGGAGATCTATCCTGATGCACAGGAGGCAGATGAGCCGCTTTTAGTGCAGGGTATCATTGACTGTCTCTATGAAACTGAGGACGGATTATATCTATTGGATTATAAGTCGGACCGGATTGAGGGCAAATTCCAGCATGGATTTGAAGGAGCGGCCCCGATCTTGAAGAAACGATATGAAACGCAAATTCAGCTGTACACGAAGGCAGTGGAGCAAATTGCAAAAACAAAGGTAAAGGGATGTGCGCTTTATTTCTTTGACGGGGGGCACATTCTGACATTATAGCGAGATCCATAAGCTCCGGGATTTGTGGCGGAGCGGATCTCGTTTTCTATATAAAAGAGAGGTGAAAGCATTTGCGGATATTACATACAGCTGACTGGCATCTTGGAAAAACGCTTGAAGGAAGAAGCAGGCTGAGTGAGCAGGCCGATGTGCTGGATGAATTGAATACGATTGTAAAGGATGAGCAGATCGATGCCATTGTAATGGCGGGGGATGCATTTGACACCGTAAACCCGCCAGCTTTAGCCGAGCAGCTGTTTTATGAAAGCCTGTCTGCGCTTAGCGACAGAGGAAAGCGCCCGATCGTCGTCATTGCCGGAAACCACGATAATCCTGACCGTTTGTCCGCCGCTTCACCGCTGACACATGAAAACGGCATTCATTTAATCGGTTATCCGACAACAGAGCCGATTCATATTGAAGTGCCTTCAGCAGGAGAGCTTTTGGCGGTTGGAGCGCTGGCGTACCCATCTGAAGCGCGGTTAAATGAAGTGCTATCCGATACGTTTGATGAAAAGCTGCTCCGTGATCACTATGATGTGAAAATCAGGCAGGCGTTTGAGCATATGACAAGCCGGTTCCGGAACGATGCAGTGAAGATTGCCGCCAGCCATATTTATGTGGCAGGCGGAAACCAAACCGATTCAGAGCGGCCGATTGAAGTCGGCGGTGCATACACGGTGGCTGCTGAAAGCCTGCCGGCAGATGCCGCTTACGTGGCGCTTGGCCATTTGCATCGCCCGCAAACGATCAAGCGGGCGCGGACGCTTGCGCGTTATTCAGGATCTCCGCTCGCCTACAGCTTTTCTGAAGCGGGCTACGCAAAATCAGTGACGATTGTGGACGCAAAGCCTGGGGAAGAGGCCACTTGGCAAGAGGTGTTATTATCAAGCGGCAAGCCACTTGTGAAGTGGAAAGCGGCAAATGGATTGAGTGAGGTGTACAGCTGGCTGGATGAAGGCAGAGATCAGAATGCTTGGATTGACCTGGAAATCCGTGTCGCGGACCAGCTGTCACTTGAAGAGATTCACAGGCTGCGGAAGGCGCACCCGGGCTTTATCCATATCAGGCCGGTTTTTGAAGAACAGAACAAAGACCGGAAACGGATCGAGGTTAAACATGTCTCAATCGAGGACCGCTTTAAGAAATTTTATGAAAAACAAACTGGCGGTGCAGTGCCGGATGAAGAAACGGTGAAGCTGTTTTTAGAGCTTGCATCAGGCGTTGAAGAGGAGGATGCGAAATGAAGCCGATCGCCTTAAGCATTAAGGGGCTCCACAGCTTTAGAGAGGAGCAGACGATAGATTTTGAAGGCCTTTCCGGTGCCGGTGTTTTCGGCATTTTCGGCCCGACAGGAAGCGGTAAATCCTCTATTCTCGACGCAATGACGCTTGCTTTATACGGAAAGGTGGAAAGGGCGGCTAATAATACGCACGGTATCTTAAACCAGGCGGAAGATACGCTGTCTGTTTCCTTTACCTTTGCGCTTCAGACGAATCACCAAATCTCATACAAAGTCGAGCGTGTGTTTAAGAGAACGGATGAAATGAAGGTAAAAACGGCACTTTGCCGCTTCATCGAAATCAAGGACGAGCATACGGTGCTGGTCGATAAAGCCAGCGAAGTGAATAAAAGAGTTGAGGAGCTCTTAGGGCTGACGATCGACGATTTTACGAGAGCGGTGGTGCTGCCCCAAGGGAAATTTGCTGAATTTCTGTCTTTAAAAGGGGCAGAGCGCAGGCATATGCTTCAGCGTTTATTTAATTTGGAGCAATATGGAGACAGGCTTGTGAAAAAGCTGAGACGGCAGGCGCAGGAAGCCAATGCGAGAAAAAATGAAATGCTTGCTGAACAGTCCGGTCTCGGTGAGGCGAGCTCAGAGGCAGTGGAGCAGGCTGAAAAGGCTCTCGAACAAGCTGAAGCCCAGCTGGAAGCGATGAGGAAGAACCGTGATCAGGCGAAGGAGCGGTTTACAGAGCATCAGGAGATATGGAATGTCCAAAAGGAAAAATCCGCTTATGAAGAAGAGGAAAAACGTCTCGCAGAAGAACAGCCGCATATAGACAGCATGCAAAAACGCCTGCTGGAAGCAGAAACAGCAGCAGCTCTTAAGCCCTATGCGGACCGGTACGCAGAAGCGATCCAGCATGAGGAGCAAGCTGAAAAGGAACAAACGCTAGCCCAAAAGGATTTAGCAGACCGGACAGCTTTCTTTCAGCAAAAACATGAAGAGTATGAAGCGTGGCGCCAGCATAAAAGCGAGAAAGAGCCTGAGCTTTTAGCCAAACAGGAACAGCTTTCACGCTTGCAGGAAATCGAAATCAAACTGAGTGAGGCCAAGCAAGAGGAAGAGCGCAAAAAGGCTGACCTCCGGCAGAAAGAAGAGGCTCTTCAATCTGTCATGAATGAATTGGAGACCGTAACAGACCGCCTGACACGAGGGCAAAACAGACAGACAGAATTGAAACAGCAGCTCAAATCCCTGCAGGTGACATCCAATGAGCGAAAAAGCTGCCATCAGGCTGCAGAAATGGCATTGCGCATCAGACAAACCGAGGAGCAAATCAAAAAAGAGAAAAAACGAAGTGAAGAATTGAACCTCGTGCTGCAGAAGATGAATGAAGAGAAGAATACACTCGTTCAAAAGACGGAAGCGGAAGAAAACAACATCATTCAGGCATATGAGGCTGTACAAACTGTGTACCATTTGGTGTGCGAAACGGAACGCTCATTAACACATATGACGGAAGAGGCTAGAAAGAGTCAACACACGCTTCACTTACAGCGTGAAAAAGCAAGGGTGGCACTGCTGACAAAAGAGTTAGCCCAAAAGCTGACTGCCGGAAAGCCTTGCCCGGTATGCGGTTCAACCGATCATGATCCATCTGCCTCAGTACATGAAACGTATGAAGCCGACAGCCATCTTGAAGAGGACATCAAACGGACAGATGTGTTATTGACGGAAGCTGCAGCTCTCAGCCAGGAGATTCTTTCAGCCAAAATTACGCTTGAAGAACAGTCCGCGCGCTTTATTGAACAGTGTCCGTTTTTGCAGACAATTCAAACACAGAACCTTGAAGCGGCAGCTTCCTTCGAACATCAGCCGGTGTATGAAGCATTTGAAACTGCCAAATTCGAATGGAAACGAATCAAGCAGGACATTCTTTCTGTTAAGACACGAATGGCACAAATGATTGGCGCCTATCAGGAGTCTTTAAAAAAGGCCGAGCAGCTTAATGAAAAAATCGGTTTTGAAAAAAGAGAAGCTGACCGTATTGAAAGCATCATCAGCGAGCTTCAATCCTCAATGGACAGCAGTCTGAACATGTTTAAAGAAGCATTTCAGAATCAATCTGTGGACGAAGCAGAAAAATGGCAGCAAGCCATTGAAGAAAAGGACCGGGCTGCAGAAGAATGTGAAAAACGAATTGAGAAGAGTATCGCGTTTCTTGCTGAGCATGAAGCACAAAAGGAAAAACTGCGGGAATCTGGACACCGGCTTGAACGGGAAAAGCTGGAGCTTCACTATGCGGCTGAACGCATCAAGAGCGTGATAGCTGATTATGAGCACGAACTCGGAGATTATGCAAAAGGAGATTCGATTCAAATCAAACTCCGCTCTGTCCAGCAGGATCTAAAGCTGTTAAAGGAAAAAGAACAATCTTTATATGAAGAACTGCAAAGCGCCCAAATGAAGCTCAACCAAGCGAAAAGCCGCGCTTCTGCAAGCGAGCTCACTCTTCAAGAGGCGAAGGGCAGATTGGAAAAAGCAAAAGCTGCTTGGCTTGAGAATACAAAAAACACCTCCATTACCCGGACTGAGGAGGTTGAACAAAGTCTCATCCCAGCTGATGAACTTGAAAAGATGAAAACCGGCATAGACCAGTTTATGGATAAACTGAAGCAAAATGCTGCAAACTTAAAACGAGTAGCAGAGATACTTGCCGGCAGAGCATTATCAGAGAGCGAATGGAACGAAACCGTTGCAGCATTACAAGAAGCTGAGGACGCATTTGGCGCTGCTATAGAGGAAAAAGGCGCGGCAGCAAAAGCACTGGCTGTCATTCGCGACCATCATAAACGGTTTAATGAAATTGAAGCTGAACTGAAAAAATGGCAGACGCATATCGACAGGCTGGACAAGCTGCAAGCTGTGTTTAAAGGCAATACCTTCGTCGAATTTTTAGCTGAGGAGCAGCTTGAAAGCGTTGCGAGGGACGCCTCAGCAAGACTCAGTATGCTGACAAGACAGCGCTATGCTATCGAAGTAGATTCAGAAGGCGGCTTCGTGATGCGGGATGACGCGAATGGAGGCGTACGACGCCCGGTTTCCAGTTTGTCTGGAGGAGAGACCTTCCTCACCTCGCTTTCACTTGCTCTTGCGCTGTCTGCGCAGATTCAGCTTCGGGGGGAATACCCGCTGCAGTTCTTTTTCTTAGATGAAGGCTTCGGCACACTGGATCAAGATCTGCTTGATACGGTTGTAACGGCCTTGGAAAAACTTCAGTCAGACAATCTGGCTGTCGGTGTCATCAGCCATGTGCAGGAACTGCGTGCACGGCTTCCGAAAAAGCTGATCGTCCATCCGGCTGAACCGAGCGGCCGCGGTACGCGGGTATCACTTGAGTTGATGTAAGGGAGGAGCGGATATGGCAAAGCAGACTGCCGGAATATGTGAGCTGTGCGGCCGGAGCAATGTCCAGCTGACAGAGCATCATCTCACACCGAAAGAGGAAGGCGGAACGTTTTTGCCGACAGCGATGCTCTGTATTCCTTGCCATAAACAGATTCATGCCTTATATACCAATCAAGAGCTCGCCGTACGTTTAAACGGAATGGCTGGACTCAGAAGCGATCCAGAGCTTGCCCGGTTTGTCAAATGGATCAGAAAACAGCCGCCTGAGAAGCTGATCAAAACAAAGAAATCAAATGAACGAAAAAAGAAAAAATGACTAAAAAGCAGCCCTCTCTTTGCAGAGCGGCTGCTTTTATCCGTTTCCAACCATATCCTGATCGTTGACATCGGGGTCTATATAATTTGTCGCGTTGACTGCATTATTTAATAGAAGGAAATCTCCCGTGTTTCCTGCTCCCGAACCGAGCGCAGATTTTGAAGAGCTTTTCGGAGAAAGGTAAAAGGAATCACCAAAGTTTACGACTCCGCCCGATATGGAATTGATAGCTATAGGCCCGACAATTGCTGGCATAAACGACACCCTTTATCGAAGTCTCTGTTTATTATATGTTCTTGGCGGGCGATTGTGAGCGCGGAGACTGAATCTGTCTGATATGTTTGAGTCTCGCATCACCGCGAATAAGCGAAGCTGATCCGGCATGTAAAACAGAAGAGGCTGAGACCCCTTGAATTTTGATGCTGCGAACATAAATAGCCGGCACCTCGTGGCAAAACGCGCTTTGTACACCTGTTTCGGGGAGCGGCTTCACGACCTGCTGCTGAAAGATCTGATACTCCTTTTTGTTAAATGAGCCTTCATTATGGTAAAACGTGGACAGAGAACGCTGCACAGCAAATACTTTTACACTCATATCGATTTCATTTGTGTCGCCAACTTGAAACACACTTGCGATCCCGAGAGAATTAAACTTAACTAGTCTGATGCGCGATATGCGTTTAAGCATTATTCTGGCGCAAGCGGAGCAAACGGCCCAATAATAAGAGATTCAGGCGGTGTATCAAAAATAGAAGACAGGTAGATGGATTCAGTGTCTCCGATGTGGAAAACGGAGGAACTGGACACACCGTTCATCCGAATGTCCCCGACTTCCAAGCTGCGGTTGATGACTGTAAAGATCATGCTTGCTCATCTCCTTTCATTTCTGATGGAATATGCTCCAGAAAGTGTTCTACAGCGCGGATGACATCACGCTTCACATGCTCAGCGATATGTTCTGCATATTGTGCAGGCGGTGTATTTTCTTCTTTTTTGATATGGGACATATAATAGTGAATCCTGCTGTCCATTTGTTTTCTGATGTCTTCAATAACATGATGTCTGTTTGTATCGTCAAGTCTGCTGTCATATTGATTTTCAAGCTGTTCCAAAATATCTGGGATTTCCTCGGTTAAGTACATGTCGACATTCTGGCGGATCTGCTGCATGAGCTGAGCGCTCTCTTCCTGCTGCATCATCCCGATTTGCGGTGTCGACTGGCTGACGTCAAAGTTTTGGATGCTGTTCGGGTCAGTCGGATTTAAACCGATGTTCAAAGTCCCGTCGAGCCTTTCGATTTTCAACTGATCAAATTTATACTCCACACGCTCAATGGTAGTGGCCGGCCGCTGTTTCATCGTATTCATTTCAGTTTGAATCTCTTTCAGCTGACGTTCGAGCTGCTGAATGTGAATCGCCTGCTGCTGAACGAAGGAATTCAAGTTTTGCAGGTAAGAGGAAACAGATTGATCATACATGTTCTTCACCTCTTTCATATGATTAACGGCCAGGAGGCTGGAGCGGGACCAATGAACCTGTGTCGGGCTCCTGCAGCTGGAGCGGTTGCCCTGAGCCAGAAACTTCTGGTGCCGGTTCTACATAGCTTCCTGTATTATACAAATTTGACAGTGACTTGATTGATCCGGCGCTCCCGATTTGCAGAATGGAGGAGTTGCTGATTGATTCCAGCCGGAGATAGTTGATTTGAATGGTTTGATTAATATAGAAGTTCATGAGCCTCACTCCTTTTACGCATTGGCCACGATCGGCTGATCAACCGCATCATTGTCATACACATTCGTCGCGTTTTGATAATTCATCACCTTGAGGCTGTCGCCGGTATTAAAGCTGCCAGCACCGGCAAACGTTCTGACCTGAGCCTGAGGAGAAATCGTAATGCAGTCCCCGATGTGAACGACTCCGCTCGTACCAATCGCATTAATTTTAAACGCTCCGACAATGGCCGGCATACGAGCACATCCTTTGTTGAAAAATTAAAAAAAGACAGGTAAAGTGAAATGACAATTCTGATTTCAATTGGGCTATTCACGATAGCTTATGACAAACGCACATATGTGTGAGAGAAATTTAAAGGGGACATATCGGCTCTTGATGAAAGCGTTTTATTTTTTTCGGGCCGTTATGTTTAAACATGGCAAAAGAGGATGTTGGGTATAAATTGAGCGGAAATGCGGCGAAGGATGCCGCTATCCGCCTAGGGTGATTTTTGTTTATTTCTTTGGTGTTTTTGCGTGTAGAATGCTTTTTGGAGTATGTCGTGCTGCGGTATTCGATTTTTGGGCGGGCACATTCTCGCCCTGAGGTATATCCCAGAAGTGCTGAGCAAAAAGCGGAGTTACATGTGGTGTATTCTAATTGTTATAGAAAATGATTTACATACGGGAGTTTTCAAGATATCTCCCAAAAATCATTTCTTCTTTAATCCGGGTATTCAGCAGGATATCCAGCTCTTGGCTGCATTGAATCGTTTCTTTTGAATTCATGCCATATTTTTGTGCGGTTTCAATTAGTGTGATCCTCATTTCTTCAATTTTACTGTTCATTACGCTATCTCCAATTCTAGATTTTATTTTGATATAAATACAGGATATCGTTAGTATAACCTATTTTGGCTCAAAAGGTTGCCTTTCGTCAATTTGACTAAAAAAGCGACAATTTTTGCTGCGGCCTTTTTTAATGGAGAAAGGACTAAAGTCTTGCTAAGTGTGCTTGCAAAAAGTCCTGCCGTTCCTCAATTTCTCTAAGTATGTTTGTCTGCTCCTTTTCGATCTGAAAGGGGCTTTTTTTGATAAAAGGATCATCAGCAGCACTTTGACAAATGTCAAGGTGCCATTCGTTGATGAGAGGAGATAATCGTTCAATAGTAAACGACCGCTTCAGCATGTTTTTCATTAATGTGTGATATTGCGACCGGAAGGCGGGAATGGATAGAAGCCTTGACGAAAGCGTCTTTCCTTTTGTCAGAAGCGGGTCTTCGTCATACCATTCTTGTACGGCAAGCGATCTTGTCTCCATCGGGGAAACGTAAAGCCGGCCGGATTCGTTTAAACAAAATGTGTAGTAAAAGCCTTGATTGGTGCAGGCGTTTCCGATCAGCCACAAAAAAAACAGCTTGACATCCAGATACAATTTAATCCTTTCAGCCAATTCGTCATCTCCGGCTGTGCGGATCAGTATGAAAAATTCATGTAAGAATGCCGAGGAATCATTGTTAAAAAGGGACAACGGAACCCTTGGATCGGCCGTCTTCACTCCGTAACTCGTTTTACTGGCTGGCTGATGGTTCTTGATGTTCAAATAAATGCCTTCAGGCTGGCCATTGATGGTCAGAAAGCTGTACGAGGCAACGGGAGCAGGTACGCCGATCTGGTCAAAAAAACAATAGGCGAGTCTGCGCCGCATCAGGGACGGATCATCCTGTTCTGCATTCAAAAAAAGTGTCCTTTCACCAAGCAGAGACTTTTCCCAGCTGATTTCATAGGATGCCTTTTCCGCTCTGTCACGCTGTGTGAGAAGAATGGGAGAAACAGATCGATCTGTTACGAAAAGCCCCTTGGCTGTACCTTTCCTTTTCAGCTGCTCCCGATGAAAAAATAAATGCACGCGCTCCATATTCTTTCCTCCTTCTCAAAACGACATTTGTATGATATGTAGAGCAAGCCCGTCCTGAAACGAAATGAAAACGGAATTGAGAAAAAGGGATTTCAGCATTCGACAGAGAATACATGAAGGAGCATTCTGATTTAAAAGATGATGGAGGAATAACATGAAATTTGCGACAGGGGAACTTTACAACCGAATGTTTGTCGGCCTGATCATTGATGATGAGAAAATTATGGATTTGCAAAAGGCTGAAAAAAAACTGTTTGAACTTGAGACGATTCCGGGATCGCTGATTGAATGTATCGCAGAAGGGGATAAATTCGTTGCGCATGCAAGGCAGCTGGCCGAGTGGGCAAAGAAACCGAATGATGAGCTGGGATCATTTATGTATTCATTATCTGAGGTGAAGCTCCATGCACCCATTCCGAAGCCATCAAAAAATATCATCTGCATCGGCAAAAACTACCGGGATCACGCGATTGAAATGGGAAGCGAGGCTGATATTCCGGAGCATCCGATGGTATTTACAAAATCGCCGGTAACGGTTACGGGGCATGGTGATATCGTAAAGAGCCATGAAGAGGTTACCTCTCAGCTTGATTATGAAGGAGAACTTGCTGTCGTGATCGGAAAAAGCGGGACCCGCATTTCAAAAGAAGATGCATATGACCATGTTTTCGGATATACGATTGTGAATGATATCACGGCGCGTGATCTGCAAAAAAGGCATAAGCAGTTTTTTATCGGAAAAAGCTTGGATACGACATGTCCGATGGGGCCCGTGCTTGTACATAAATCAACGATTCAGGAGCCAGAGCGCCTCAAGGTTGAAACAAGAGTCAACGGCGAGCTGCGCCAATCCGGTTCGGCAAGCGATATGATCTTTTCCATTCCGGAATTAATTGAAACCCTCTCAAAGGGGATGACGCTTGAAGCGGGCGACATCATTGCCACCGGTACGCCGTCTGGTGTCGGCAAGGGGTTTACGCCTCCAAAATTCTTGCGGTCAGGTGACAAAATTGATATTACAATTGATCCGATCGGAACGCTGTCAAACCAAATTGGCTGAATAAAACTGGAGGGCGGACCCGGACCCGCCCGTTTTTTCTGATAATCATCTTTGTGGCAGAGGACAAGTTCATGGTACTATAAGTGGGGTAATTTATCTGATAGGGGGAACATATATGACACACCTACATATTACGACATGGGTGGTAGCGCTGATTCTGCTTTTCGTCAGCTACTCGCTGTATTCGTCAGGAAGTGCAAAGGGCGCAAAAATCACTCATATGATTCTGCGGTTATTCTATATCCTTATTATTTTGACAGGAGCTGAGCTGTTTGTCCGTTTCGCCAACTGGAACGGAGAATACGCTGGCAAAATGATTCTGGGCATTATCACCATCGGCCTGATGGAAATGCTCCTCATCCGCAAGAAAAAAGAAAAATCAACAGGAGGCCTGTGGGTCGGCTTCGTCATTGTCCTTTTGCTGACAGTGCTGCTCGGTCTGCATTTGCCAATTGGTTTTCAATTGTTTTAATAGAAAAACCTATGAACCCGGCTCTTTGATAGAGTTGGGTTTTTTTATATTTATCCCCTCATATTCCAAATCATTTAAAATAACCTTAAAATTCCCTGTAAGCGGTATCTCGTCCTATGAAATTATGATACCTTCAAGGAGATTCATTATTTTGCAGGAGGGATAACATGAAACGCAGAAAATTCAGCTCGGTTGTGGCGGCAGTGCTTATTTTTGCACTGATTTTCAGCCTTTTTTCTCCGGGAACCAAAGCTGCTGCGGCCGGCGCGATCGATCAGGCGGCTGCTCTGGAAAACGGCAAAGAGCAGACAGGCGCCATGAAGGAGCCGGAACAGGTGAAATGGTACAAAGTGACCCCGGGAGCAACGGATATTCAGAAAAACTCACATATGGCACTGACCGTAAAGAGTGATTCAGTACTGAATGTATCTGTATATCCAAGTAAGGAAAAAGCGCTTAAAGATGAGACGTTTGAGATGTACCGTTCTTTCACAGCGGAGGATGGAAAAAGCGAAGTCATTTTTCCATACGCGTGGAGCGGCCCTTACTATGTAAAAGTTGAATACCTCGGAGAAGAAGAGCCAGAGGACGGCGGAACGGCAGAAGCAGCTGCAGAAGCCAAGTATACGATCGGGTATAAAGGTACCAAAAAACAGCCGTCAGATTTAGAAGAGGAAGAAGCTTGTCCGGTTGAAATGAGTGTCGATCAGAAGAAATCAGGAAAAGGCATCCTGGATAAGTTGAGATCGATTCGTGATGAGCAGCTGAGCCAAACAGCAGAAGGCAAAGAACTGACAAGCCTTTATTACAAAGCAGCACCGTTTATCGTTGCAAAACTCGCACTAAATAAAACAGCAAGAAATGAAATCTATCAGGATCTTGTGACATTAAAGCCGTTATTTGACGATGTGTCAGAAAACGGAGCATCATCTTCGTATAAGGTCACTGAAAAGGATCAAAAAGCGATCAACCGGCTATATGATAAAGCTTTACAATCAGTCCCGTCATTCCTTAAAGAGGAGATAAAGAAACAAGCGGACCGACTAAATATGAAGCAGCTGCAAGGCAAAACAGCCGGAACCATTTTAACAGAAAACAATATTGCAGCAAAAAGTGAAGTTCAGACAACAAAGGTTATTTTCAAGGTGAAGGACAATAAAAGCCTCTCATCCGTACATAATGAAATGAAGGGCTTTTCTGCAAGCGCGCAATCGAAAAAAGACATATCCAATGTGAAAAAGGCAAAGAAACTGTTTGACAATCTGTATTCATTTGAACTTCCGAAAGATGAGAAACAGAACGGCGCATATACGGCAAGCGCCAAAAGGGTCAAAAGCGCTGCTGCGACACTATCCAAGATGTCCAATGTAGAGTTTGCGGAACCCGTGCAGGAATACAAAAGCCTGGCAAACGACATTCAGTACCCTTATCAATGGCCGCTTAAAAACAACGGTGAAAACGGGGGTGTCAAAAATGCGGATGTGAAATATGAGCCTGCCAACACATTGCTGTCCAAACGCAAGCTTAACGATACACTCATTGCAGTAGTAGACACAGGCGTAGACAGCACGCTTGCTGATTTAAAAGGAAAAGTAAGAACAGATCTCGGACACAATTTTGTCGGACGGAATAACAATGCAATGGATGATCAGGGGCATGGGACGCATGTCGCAGGCATTATTGCGGCCCAAAGCGATAACGGCTATTCAATGACTGGATTGAATGCCAAAGCAAAAATCATCCCGGTAAAAGTGCTTGATTCCGCAGGTTCCGGAGATACTGAACAAATTGCTCTCGGCATCAAATATGCTGCTGACAAAGGAGCAAAGGTGATTAATTTAAGTTTAGGCGGAGGCTACAGCCGCGTGCTTGAATTTGCTTTGAAGTACGCAGCTGACAAAAATGTCTTGATTGCCGCAGCCAGCGGGAATGATGGAGAAAATGCCTTATCTTATCCAGCATCTTCTAAATATGTGATGTCAGTCGGCGCAACGAACCGCATGGATATGACCGCTGATTTCTCTAACTATGGAAAAGGTCTGGACATCTCTGCTCCAGGGTCTGATATCCCGAGCTTAGTACCGAACGGAAATGTCACGTACATGAGCGGAACGTCTATGGCGACGCCGTATGCTGCCGCTGCTGCAGGATTGCTGTTTGCTCAAAATCCTAAGCTGAAAAGAACAGAAGTTGAGGATATGTTGAAAAAGACGGCAGATGACATTTCCTTTGAAAGTGTCGATGGCGGAGAAGAAGAGTTGTATGACGATTATGGCGATCCGATTGAAATTCCGAAGACACCTGGTGTAGACTGGCATTCAGGCTACGGGCGGCTGAATGTCATGAAGGCTGTCAGCGCAGCTGATTTACAGCTTAAGGTCAACAAGCTGGAAAGCACTCAAACAGCTGTCAGAGGAAACGCGAAGGAAGGCACACTTATCGAGGTGATGAACGGCAAAAAGAAACTCGGCAGCGCCAAAGCCGGAAAAGACAATGCGTTCAAGGTCAATATCGCGACTCAAAAACAGGATCAAGTACTGTATGTGAAAGCAACAAAAGGCGATGCGAAAACATCGTATAAAGTTGTCGTCGTCAAAGGAAAACCTTCCGGCACACCGAAAGTAAACGCGGTGAAAACGAAGGATACGGCAGTAAAAGGGAAGGCAAACAGCAAAGCGATGATCAGAGTGAAAAACAAATCAAAGAAAGTCATTGCTTCTGCCAAAGCTGACGCAAAAGGAACGTTTTCGGTGAAAATCAAAAAACAAAAAGCCGGAACGGTGCTGTACGTCACGGCTGCGGATACAGATAAAAAAGAAAGCAAGGAAGCAAAAGTGGTTGTTGAAAAGTAACCAAAAAGCGGTGCTCGATGCACCGCTTTTTTATTTGCGCCCCCGTTGGACTGCTGAATACATAATGGATCGCTTTCCGTTTGAAGCCGTCCATTCAAAACGGTCTCCTGTCCCTTCGCTGCTGTAGTGATGCTGCATCGCGCATTGTGCGGTGTCATTTGAAAAGTGATAAAAGGACACACCCTGCCCCGCCGAAGTATCCGAAAAGACTCCTTTATTATAAGAAAAGACGCAATCGAATACCGATAAGCCGAAGCTGTGCAAGTGCTGCAGAAATGCGAGAAAGGTTTCGTCGTCAAGCGAATCCAAAAGCGCCATGAGAGGCCGCTTGACTGATTTCTCATAGCGGATGCGTTCTCCGCCGGAAAGGGAGATGTTTTCTGCACCGCATGCCAAAACCAACTTGTCCTGAAAGCCGGCTTGCTCCCACTTTCCTTTATGATGGACCCAGATTGGGCTGTGTTGGAGACTGTCCGCCAGCAGTATATCGCCTTCACCGTTTTCGATTAAGCAGATGCCGTCTTCAATGAGGATGGTGCCGTATTCCCACTTTCGTTCCTCTGTATATAACAATTGTTTCCGTTTCATCCATGCTGTCTCCTTTTTCTTCATTCCTCTCTTTTCTTTCCAATTCAAGCCTGTCCCATACAACTCTTTTATGGACAAATCAACTATCTGCCTATAGATGCATAAACTTACTAAGGTGCTGAAAGAAACGAAATTGTTACGAAAGAAACGGGATTGGAGCTGATGTCACATGTGTGGAATTACGGGTTGGGTCGATTTTAAAAAGCAGCTCGTCCAGGAAAAACAAACGATGGACAGAATGACAGACACTCTTTCCAAACGAGGGCCTGATGATTCAAACGTTTGGGGGGAGCACCATGTTTTATTCGGACATAAAAGACTTGCGGTTGTTGATATTGAAGGCGGACGCCAGCCGATGGCGTGTACCTATAAAGGGGATACGTACACCATTATTTACAATGGCGAGCTTTATAACACGGAAGATTTGCGCAAAGAATTGCGGGCGCGGGGCCATCAATTCGAGCGTACGTCAGATACCGAGGTGCTTCTGCACAGCTACATCGAATGGCAGGAAGACTGTGTCGACCATCTCAATGGCATATTCGCTTTCGCTGTGTGGGATGAAAAGCGAAATTTGTTGTTTGCCGCGAGAGACCGTCTCGGCGTAAAGCCGTTTTTTTACACGAAGGAAGGCTCTTCATTTCTCTTCGGTTCGGAAATCAAAGCAATCCTCGCGCACCCTGATATAAAAGCGAGAGTGGACAGAACGGGACTTTCTGAAATTTTCGGTCTTGGACCGTCCAGAACCCCGGGCACTGGCATATTTAAAGGCATAAAAGAAATCCGCCCGGCTCACGCGCTGACATTTTCCAAAGACGGACTTAATATTTGGCGTTATTGGAATGTTGAAAGCGAAAAACATACGGACAGTTTTGATGACACGGTTGCCAATGTCAGATCGTTATTTCAGGACGCGGTGACGCGGCAGCTTGTGTCGGATGTGCCGGTTTGCACATTCCTATCAGGCGGTCTGGACTCAAGCGCAATTACAGCGATTGCGGCGGGCCATTTTGAAAAGGAAGGAAAAGCACCGCTTCATACTTATTCGATTGATTACGAAGAGAACGATAAATTTTTTCAAGCAAGCGCTTTTCAGCCGAATGATGACGGACCATGGATTGAAAAAATGACAGAGGCTTTCGGCACAACGCACCACAAATGCGTCATCAGCCAAAAAGATCTCGTTGATCATTTGGAGGAAGCTGTACTGGTCAAAGACTTGCCGGGAATGGCGGATGTCGACTCATCCCTGCTGTGGTTTTGCCGGGAAATCAAAAAGGACTTTGTCGTCAGCCTATCGGGAGAGTGCGCGGATGAGATTTTCGGCGGGTACCCGTGGTTCCATACGGCAGATGTTGAGTCTGGCTTTCCATGGATGAGATCAACGGAGGAGCGGATCAAGCTGCTTTCTGACTCATGGCAGAAAAAATTGAATCTGAAAGAATACGTAAATGGCAAATATGAAGAAACCTTGGCAGAAACGCCATTATTAGATGGTGAAACGGGTGTGGATAAAGCAAGAAGACAGCTGTTCTATTTAAATATGCTTTGGTTTATGACGAACCTTTTGGATCGGAAGGATCGCATGAGCATGGGGGCGAGCCTGGAAGTGCGGGTGCCGTTCGCCGATCACCGGCTTGTGGAATATGTTTGGAATATTCCGTGGGAAATGAAAATGCATGATAATCGGGAAAAAGGCATTTTACGCAAAGCGCTTGAAGGTATTTTGCCTGATGACATTCTGTATCGCAAAAAAAGCCCGTATCCGAAAACACATCATCCGGAATATACAAAAGGCGTCAGCGAATGGCTGAAAACGATCAGAAGCCAAAAGGACTCCGTGCTCCATACCTTACTGGACAGAAAACAATTAGATCAGCTTTTAGAAACGGAAGGCTCCTCCTTCAAGGTGCCGTGGTTCGGGCAGCTCATGAAGGGGCCCCAGCTGATCGCCCATCTTGCTCAAATTCATACATGGTTTGAAGCGTATCGCATTGATATTGATGAAGGATAAAGAAAAAGCCGATTCTGCTCAAAGGAATCGGCTTTTTCTTCATATACAATTGCGAGAAAACATAATAGACTTGAAGAAGCAGTGATACATAGGAGTGAAAAGAAATGAAAGAGATAAAAGAAGCCTATCAGCAATGCGGCCAGATCGTCAGCGCCCGCGAACCAGCCTGTTACAAAGCATTTTCGTTTCTTCCGCTGAAGCAAAGGCAGGCAGCTTGGGCGGTTATGGCGTTTTGCCATACGGCAGCCAATGCGGATGAGAAGGCGTTATCTGCCATTAAAGCTGAGGCGGAAGATGTTTTTTCCGGTACGTATAACGGGAATCATTTTTTGTGGAAGGCTTTCGGCCATGCCTACCAGACATTTACACTGGACAGCGAGCCATTCCGTGAGTTCATTGCCGCACAGAAAGCGGAAGATCAACCGTTTGGAAACCTTGATGAATTGCTCATGCACGCATACCAGACAGGCGGGGCAGCCGGATTGATGCTTCTCCCGATTATGGCGCGCCGGCATCAGAAACAGCTGACACATGCAGCCGGTTCTCTCGGTTTAGCGATTCAGCTGATTCGGATTCTGAGAGATATCGGCACTGGCCAACAGCAAAAAAGCCGTATCCCTCGGGAAGTGATGCAGCAATTTGGATATACAGAGGACGACCTTCAAAAAGGCACCGTAAATAAAGCGTTCACAATGACGTGGGAGTATATCGCTTTTGAAGCAGAAGCCTACCTTGAAGAGTGTCAGGATGCCTTGCCGCTATTTCCGCAGTATTCTCAAAAAACGGTGAAAGCCGCTCTTCATTTGCACCGGGCTGTTATAGAAAAAATCCGGGCGAAGCAGCACGATGTATTTCAACATCACTTCGCTCTCACAGAGACCGAAGTGAAGCAGATTCTGTCTGATATCTAAAAAACACCCGGCCTTGATTGAGCCGGGTGTTACGCCATACCTTTTTGAATCCAGATACGTGAGCGCCATCTTCTGTACATTAAGATTCCCCGGACCCATTCATCCGCGATAAAAGAAATCCAAATGCCGGCAAGACCGAAACCGAGGTGGATGCCGAAAAGATAAGCAAGCGGGAGGCCAATGCCCCACATTGAAATCATTGCCATGTAAACCGGGAATTTCGCATCCCCCGCAGCCCGCAGAGAGTTAATGATAATGACATTAAACGAGCGGCCTGGTTCAAGAATAATGGTCATGGCAATCAATAGGCTTGCAGTTGCTATAATGTCAGGGCTTTGTGTGAAGAGTCCGATCAGGTCTTTTGAAAAGATCGTCATCAAAACAGAGGTAGCCGCAGCAATTCCGAGTGCCCAATATAAGCTCTTCATGCAGCGCTCATAAGCGGCATCAAATTGTTTGCCGCCGATATAACGGCCGATTAAGATTTGTGTACCCTGGCTGATCGCAGTGCCGAACAGCAAAATAAACATCGTAATATTTTGCGTATACACTTTTGTTGTCAACGCCTGCGCGCCCATGATGGCGATAAAATACGTGACAATCATTTGCGAAAGGTTGTATGAAAGCTGCTCTCCCGCAGAAGGAATGCCGATTTTCAGCAGCTTGCGCAAATGCTCTTTATGCATATGAAAGACTTTTTTCAGCGACATCTTCAGCTGGATGCGTTTGTTGACAATCACAATCATCGCGATTAATCCGATGACGCGGGCGATAGATGTGGACATGGCCACACCGGCAACGCCGAGAACAGGAAAGCCGAACAAACCGAAAATCACAACAAAGTTTCCGGCAATGTTTAAAATGTTCATGCCGATAGTGACAAACATTGTATCTTTTGTGTAGCCGTAGCTTTTTAAGATCGCGCTGAATGTCATGATTAAAGCCTGAATAAAGGACAGACCTCCGACAACTTGTAAAAAGACTTTCGCATCAGGCATCAGTGCGTCTGATAATCCCATCATATGAAGCAGAGGGACAGCCGCGAAAAAGACGACGGCGCTGATGGCCAGGCTGATGAAGAAGTTGGCGCCGATTGACACATAAGCGACTTCCATGGCTTCTTTCTTTTGCCGTGAGCCTAGAAATTGTGAAATGATAACGGTCGTTCCTGTTGCGATAAAGCTGAACATCACGATAATTAAATTTAAAATCTGGTTGCTGACGCCGACTGCTGCCACGCTGTTATCCGAGTATTGGCTGAGCATCAGTGTATCGGCATTACCCATAAACATATATAATGAGACCTCAATAAAGATCGGCCAAGTAAGCGAAAATAATGAGAACGTTTTGTCAGCGGGTTTTTTCAAAGCAGTTGATTTGAAGACAGCTTGTTTCATAGTGTCTAACCCCTTTCGTAAATAAAATCAACGTTTTAAAGTGTACCTCCATTTCCTTATAATAAAAAGGGATAGAAACGATACTTCTTGTAAAAATCCGACTTAAAAAGGAGGATGATTCAAATGCCTCGCATCCTGTTTACAGTCCCGCCTTTTCCGGTATTTATTGCAGCTGGGGAAGGGGTTTTTAAAAAAGGAGAAACCCATGTGAAACGTGTATTCTCCGTGTTTGATCTGATATATGTCAAACAGGGAACGTTATATATAACGGAAAATGAAACATCGTTTTCTGTTGAAGGCGGCGAGTACATCTTGCTTTCTCCCGGTCTTGAACACTACGGGACGAAGGGCAGTGATGAAGCAACCTCCTACTATTGGCTTCACTTCGATGAACATCGATATGAATTTACGGCAAAGGGAGGCAGCAACTGGTCTGAGCTTCAGCAGGAAAAAGGGAGCTTCGAAGAGCCGGCCCGCTACGGATTGGCCTTGCCGAGAAAAGGCAAGGTGCAGCGCCCGCAGTTTATGGCGCAGCAGTTTGAAAAGCTGATCGATTACTCCGCGGAAAACTCTGATTTGCCGCTCAGAAAGCAAATCTTATTTGAGGAGCTGATGCTGCATCTTCAAAAAGAAGCGTTCCAAATACCGTCTGCGAAAGAGCGAGTAGCCTGGGAGGCGGCCCGGTACTTACAGGAGCACTATAAGGAAAAGACGACAATCAAGGATCTGTCGCTCGCCCTTCACTATCATCAGGATTATGTGAGCCGCTGCATGCAGCAGGTGCTCGGCGTAACTCCGGCACAATACACGAACCGGGTGAGAATGACGGAAGCGAAGCGTCTTTTATCCTCTACAAATGATAAAATGGGCGTTATTGCGGAAATGGTCGGAATGGAAGATCCGACATACTTTTCAAAACTCTTTAAGCAGATAGAAGGCATTTCACCAATTGAATACCGGAAAATTGTCAGCCGGAAAGTTCAATAACCAGACGAGGGATGAACATGAAAACAACAATTTACGATGTGGCAAAGGCGGCGGGTGTCTCGATCACAACTGTGTCCCGTGTGATAAACAATACGGGGAGAATCAGCGATAAAACACGGCAGAAGGTCATGAATGTCATGAATGAAATGGCATACACGCCCAATGTCCACGCCGCGGCGTTAACGGGAAAACGAACGAATATGATTGCTCTCGTGGCGCCTGATATTTCAAATCCGTTTTACGGAGAACTGGCCAAAAGCATTGAGGAAAGAGCGGATGAGCTCGGTTTTCAAATGTTGATTTGCAGCACCGATTACGATCCGAAAAAAGAAACAAAGTATTTTTCTGTGCTGAAACAGAAAAAGGTGGATGGCATTATTTTTGCAACAGGGATTGAAAGCCATGACAGTATGTCTGCTTTGGAGGAAATCGCCAGTGAACACATTCCGATTGCCATGATTTCTCAGGATAAGCCGCTTCTTCCGATGGATATTGTTGTGATAGATGACGTTCGTGGCGGATATGAGGCTGCCAAGCATCTTCTGTCACTCGGCCACACGAACATCGCCTGCATTATCGGAGACGGGTCAACGACAGGCGAAAAAAATAGAATCAAAGGCTTCCGTCAGGCGATGGAGGAAGCGGGCGTGCCCATTGATGAATCACTTATCATCCAGACGCGGTTTTCCTTGGAAAGCGGCAAGGAAGAAGCGGGAAAATTGCTCGACAGAAACGCTCCGACTGCTATTTTTGCCTTCAACGACGTATTGGCTTGTGCCGCCATACAAGCTGCGAGAATAAGAAGCATAAAAGTGCCGGATGATCTTTCTATCATTGGTTTTGATAATACGATACTCGCAGAAATGGCGGCTCCGCCCCTGACAACCGTAGCCCAGCCGATAAAAGAGATGGGGCGGAGCGTCATCGAACTGCTGGCAGAAGCAATAGAGGGAAAACGAAAGGCGAAACAAAAAATAGTGCTCCCGCCTGAGCTTGTAGTCAGACATTCTACATCACCGCTCAACACATGAGCCCGCTAATGAGCGGGTTTTTTCATTAGGACAGTTGAAGCCAAAAAAACATATTGCGTGTAAACCAAAGGCAGTGTAAAATGAAACCATCTTTTGAGAAAGCGCTTGCGCAAAATGGCAGAGCGGATAGAACCGCTGTTTTTTTAGCTGTTAAGAGAAAGCGCTTTCCCAAAGCGAGCCCGAAATGAGATAAAGGAGAGGATGGGACGTGGAACATCAAGTAAGGTGCGCAGTATTGGGATTAGGAAGGCTCGGTTATTATCATGCGAAAAATCTCGTCACCAGTGTGCCGGGGGCAAAGCTGGTTTGTGTCGGTGATCCGTTAAAAGGGAGAGCGGAGCAGGTTGCCAGAGAACTCGGTATCGAAAAATGGTCAGAGGACCCGTATGAAGTGTTAGAAGATACCGGCATTGACGCTGTCATTATCGTAACGCCGACAAGCACACATGGTGATATGATCATCAAAGCTGCCGAGAACGGCAAACAGATCTTTGTTGAAAAACCGCTGACATTAAGCCTTGAGGAATCTAGAGCAGTTTCTGAAAAAGTGCAGGAGACAGGTGTCATCTGCCAAGTCGGCTTTATGAGACGGTTCGATCCAGCATACGCAGATGCCAAACGGCGGATCGACGCTGGAGAAATCGGCAAACCTATCTATTATAAAGGCTTTACGCGCGACCAAGGCGCGCCTCCTGCAGAATTTATCAAACACAGCGGTGGAATTTTTATCGACTGTTCCATCCATGACTATGATATTGCCCGTTATTTGCTAGGGGCGGAAATCACTTCTGTTTCAGGACACGGCAGGATTCTGAACAATCCGTTTATGGAGCAGTACGGTGATGTGGATCAGGCGCTGACGTATATTGAATTTGACTCCGGCGCAGCGGGGGACGTCGAGGCAAGCAGAACCTCTCCATATGGACATGACATTCGGGCGGAGGTGATCGGGACAGAGGGCAGTATTTTCATAGGAACATTGAGACATCAACATGTGACCATCCTATCGGCTAAAGGGAGCAGTTTTGATATCATTCCAGACTTTCAAACTCGTTTTCATGAAGCCTACTGCTTGGAGCTTCAGCATTTTGCCGAGTGTGTCCGGGATCGAAAAACACCGATTGTGACAGATATCGATGCGACGATCAATTTAGAAGTGGGCATCGCGGCGACCAATTCCTATAAGAGCGGCAGGCCCGTACAGCTTGATGTGAAGCGCGCTTATACAGGTATGTAAAAGCTAATGTGTTGCATTTGAGGCTTTCCGCAAAAAAAAGCAAGGACATTTTAGCCCTTGCTTTCTCTTTTCTCATATAAATAGTACATATAATCAGTAGGTACGCCTGAATGGCCCAGCTGTCTCAGCATGGCGGTTACGTTTCCTCTGTGGTAAGTGCCGTGATTGACGACATGCAGGATGGTGTCTGCATAGGTTGATTCCAGTGTACCTAGTTTCGGATGCTGCATTGTGAAGGTCTGTTCTAAGTCCGTCTGGCGGCTGAAGAAATCATGATACTGTGACTCCAGCTCGGCAGCGTGCTGTTTAATCGCTGCCATATTACCTTGCGCGGACTGTAATTTGCCTGCGCTGTCTATAATCTCTTGGTAGGCCACTCCCGAAAGAACATTCAGCCAAATGTAGTCAGCCCTGCACATATGAAGCAGCACGTCGCTGACAGAAGGAAATACGCTCTTTACTTCTTGATAGGCAGTTTCCTCCGGCAGGTTTTCGATATGGGTAAATATTTTCTTGTTTGCCCAAGAATGATAGTCATAAAACTGTTTTGCATCAGTCATCAGCATGCCCCCTTTTCTAAGAAATTCGTTTTTTTCATCTGTTTCTCCTTCAATTGCAAAAGAGTGACACCCCAAAATATCCTGCCGCTGCCCACATTACCGCTGCAGAGCATTTGTTTACGATCAGCATAAGGCTGCCGCTCGTATCTATCGTCTGAAACAACCGGCCCGCTATTGCAAGGCTGATAAACCAAATCCAAGACACAGCGATGCAGGCGGCCATAAAGAGCCATTTCTCAAGCCCCGAATATTGAAGAGAGCTCGTGCCGATGACGCCGATCGTGTCCAGAATGGCATGCGGGTTTAAAAGAGAAACAGCGGCCGCTAACGCAGCTTGCTTTTTTGGTGTGAACGTATGTTTCTCATTTTGGCTTGTGTTCGGACGGCTGTTCCAAGTCACCCAGCCCATATAGAGCAAAAATAAAAATCCGCCGGCCATCATGACTGTCTCAAACACAGGCAGCTCCTGCACAATGACAGATACGCCCGCAACGGCTAATACGATTAACAGGGTATCGCAGACTGAAGCGCTGATGACAGCTGGGAGAGCCCGCCAAATATGCTTTTGCCACGCGCCTTGCTGAAAAATAAACACATTCTGCACTCCCAGCGGCAAAATTAAGCCAAACGCGAGCACAATTCCGTGAATGATTGCATTCATGCTGAAAAAGCTCCCTTCACATTTTTTTCAATCATAAGAGAGATTGTCACTAAAGTCTCCAGCCATTTGGTTGGGTTAGGAACCAGCCAAATGTATAATGTGTAAAAAAGGGGGGCATGACCTTGTCGCAATGGCAGCCAAGCCGAAAGTCGGATGTTCCGCTGCATCGGCAGATCGAACAATATATGAAAGACAAGATTCTTCACGGAGAGTGGGCTGTAGGGACGAAAATCCCCTCACAGAGAACGCTGGCCGGCATGTTTCAAGTCAACCGCAGCACAGTCACAGCAGCCATAGATGAACTCACGTCTCAAGGCTTGTTAGAGGGAAGAAGAGGCGGCGGTACGAAGGTTGTAAACAGTACTTGGAGCGTGCTGGCGGCTGAGCCTCCGCTTGATTGGAGCGATTACGTCCGTTCGGGCATTCATCGCGCCAATTCTTCCATCATCCAAGCTATTAATCAGAACGAACCAAGAGCGGATATCATCAGATTAGGAACTGGAGAACTTTCACCGGATCTTGTGCCTGCTGACACAATTGGACGGATGTTTCAGCAAATCAATCCGGGCTTCCTGTCTTTAGGATATGAGCAGCCGAAAGGAAACCGTCAGCTGCGGGAGGCAGTGGCCGACCATTTAAAAGGAAAGAAGATCCATGTGTCACCGTCTGCAATTTTAATTGTGTCCGGTGCACTTCAGGCACTTCAGCTCATCTCAATTGGACTTTTAAAACGAGATTCTGTCATTTTGACGGAGAAGCCGTCCTACCTTCAATCCTTGCATGTATTTCAATCAGCTGGGATGCGGCTTCGCGGCTTGCCGATGGATGATGAAGGGGTCAAAGCGGGGCTTGTTTCTTCTAATCGAAAACAATATGGAGGACAGCTGCTTTACACGATTCCGTCGTTTCATAATCCGACAGGCACAGTCATGTCAGAGCAGCGAAGGAAAGAGATCATCAGCCTGTCAAAAAAAGAGCAGCTGCCCATCATTGAGGATGATGCGTACGGTGATTTATGGTTTGAAGAAAAACCTCCGCAGCCGTTGAAAGCAATGGATCATGAGGGCAATATTCTGTATCTGGGCACGTTTTCAAAAACGGTTAGCCCCGGTCTGCGAATCGGCTGGCTTGCCGGTCCGGAGCCGGTTATTGAAAGGTTGGCGGACATTAAAATGCAGACAGACTACGGATCAAGCGGCCTGTCCCAGTGGGCGGCTGCCGAGTGGCTGTCACAGGGGTATTATGAAGAGCATCTGACTTGGGTACGCAGGAAGCTTAAAGAAAGGAGAGACGCCGCCGTTCATTTTCTCGAGCGGTATGCCGGGGACATTGCCACGTGGCGGATTCCCGCAGGCGGCTTTTATATTTGGGTGACATTTCACAAAAACCTGCCTGTCAGCCGTTTCTTTTATGGATTGCTGAAACGGCAGGTGCTTGTGAATCCCGGCTGCATTTATGACGGTGAAGACCGAAACAGCATCAGGCTGTCATATTCCTATGCATCTCTTGGAGATTTGGAAACTGGCATTAAAGCGGCAGCTGAAACAGCCCGCCGCCTGATGATGTCCTAGGATTTGGTTATACGATGACAGCTCCCAGTGCCCTGGCGAAGGCAATCGCATGCTCAGGTGCGATTTTGCAGCCTTTCAATTTGTCGAGGGAGACATGAAGCTGTTCAAAACGGCACGTGCTGATGTCCATGTTTTGAAGGGACGTGCCGGTAAAGCTGGCGCCTTCTAATTCGCATCCGTCAAAGTGTGTCTGCTGGAGCACCGTATTGCTGCATTCACTTTGCATAAGAGCACAGTGATCAAATCGAACTTGTTTCATATTTGAGTACGAAAATGAGCTGAAATGTCCGTGGCATTCCTCGAATGAAACATTTCGCAGCGTTGCTTCCGCCACATTCATTCCAACCATTTTTGACTGCTTAACAGAAGTTCTGTGAATGACAGCCCCGCTGAAATCGGCGTTTGATAAATCGCATTTTTCAAAGATCACATCGGTCAGTTCAATATGCCGAAAAGACACTTCGATAAAGACGACATTTCTGAATACCGTTTTTTCAACACATAGTCTTTCGATATCTTCGCCGCAGATGGTACAATCTTCAAACAAATGCATGCTGATTACATCATCCTGCGTCACGGCATCATGAAAATCTGCGGTTTGCAGGTTTTCCGGTATGTTCGGTTTTTGAATTGCGATTTTATTCATGTGATGACATCCTTTGCTGCCCGAAAAACAGAGGCTTCCGGGTTCAATTTAATAGATCGTTAAGGAAATTGATACATATAGTAAATCGTGAAGAGCCTTTTCTTGGTACAGCAGCCAGCTTGTTTTGTAAGCATAAATGGAAAGCTTCCTATACGTCAAGGCGTTTACAGGCCGGGAAAGCCAAAGGGAGGAATGCGGAATGGGGCATTACATCAAAACCGAGGAGCATGTGACACTGTTTGTAGAGGATATCGGACATGGAAGGCCGATCATCTTTTTGCACGGGTGGCCGTTGAATCATAAGATGTTTGAATATCAAATGAATGAGCTTCCGAAAAGGGGATTTCGTTTTATCGGCGTTGATTTACGGGGATATGGGCAATCTGACCGCCCTTGGGAAGGCTACGATTATGACACGATGGCCGATGATGTGAAAGCAGTCATTTATACGCTGCAGCTTGAGAATGCGATTCTTGCCGGTTTTTCAATGGGCGGCGCCATTGCAATCCGTTATATGGCAAGGCATGAAGGAGCCGATGTTGATAAGCTGATTTTACTGTCTGCGGCGGCCCCCGCGTTTACAAAACGCCCGGGTTATCCGTACGGGATGAGGAAGCAGGATATTGACGATATGATTGAATTGTTCAAAGCTGATCGGCCCAAAACACTGGCTGATTTAGGGAAACAGTTTTTTGAGAAAAAAGTGTCTCCAGAGCTTAGACAGTGGTTTCTCAATCTGATGCTGGAGGCCTCCTCCTACGGGACGATCCACTCGGGCATCGCATTAAGAGACGAAGATCTCAGAAAGGAACTTGCTGCAATCAAGGTGTCGACGCTGATCCTGCACGGGAGAAAGGATAGAATTGCGCCGTTTGATTTTGCGAAAGAATTGAAGCGCGGCATCAAACAGTCGGAATTGGTTCCGTTTGCAAACAGCGGGCACGGAGCATTTTATGAGGAAAAAGAGAAGATCAACAGTTTGATTGCGCAGTTCTCCAACTCATAAGAAAAAACCCGACATTGATCGGGTTTTTTATATAATTCCTCTGTTTTGCAGTGCGTTAATGATGAGATCAGCTCCATCGGAAATAGAGGTCTGGTCTGACTCAATGATGAAATCGGGTGAAAGCGGCGCTTCATACGGAGAATCGATCCCGGTGAAATGTTTGATCTTTCCGTTTCGCGCTTTTTTATAAAGCCCTTTTGGATCGCGCTGTTCACAAACATGCAGCGGGCACTTCACATAAATTTCGAAGAACTCACCTTTAGGAAAGAGCGCTCTAACCATGTCCCGATCCTCTCTGAATGGAGAAATAAAAGCCGTTAAAATCATTTGCCCGCTGTCGACAAACAGCTTCGCCACTTCTCCGATCCGGCGGATGTTTTCAATCCTGTCACCAGTCTGAAATCCAAGATCTTTGTTTAAGCCGTGGCGGATATTATCACCGTCAAGCACGTAGCTCTGAATGCCCTTGCGGTAAAGCTTTTCATCGACTGCATTGGCCAGCACCGATTTTCCAGAGCCGGACAAACCTGTAAACCAGAGGACGCAGCTTTTGTGTCCGTTTAAGGATTGTCTGTCAGACTTTGAGATGGCAGCGGGATGCCAAATGATGTTCGGATTGTGTGTCATTGCAATTCCCCGCTGTTTTGCTTGATGGCAACAGGCTGTTGGTGAAGTCCCTTGATCAGCACGGCTGCGACCTCAGGCCGGCTGAATTCTTTAGGCGGCTTTTTGCCTTGGCGGAGAAGCTCTCTCACTTTTGTGCCTGATAAGTGGATGTGGTCTCTCGGGCTGTGCGGACATGTTTTGGAGGTGCCCATGTTTCCGCATTTTCGGCAATAAAAGCTGTGCTCAAAAAACAGCGGCTTGATGCCCAGCTCTTCCTCTGTGAATGATTGAAAAATATTTTGGGCGTCGTATGTTCCATAGTAGCTGCCGACACCCGCGTGATCACGGCCTACAATAAAATGGGTGCAGCCGTAATTTTTTCGGACGAGCGCATGGAAAATCGCTTCCCGCGGACCTGCATAACGCATGGCGGCAGGGAAAACCGATAACATGACACGATCCTTTGGATAATAGTGATTAAGCAAAGCCTGGTAGCTCTCCATTCTGATATCGCTGGGGATATCGTCTGACTTTGTTTCTCCGACAAGCGGGTGAAGCAGCAGACCGTCGACCGTTTCTAACGCTGTTTTTTGAATGTATTCATGCGCTCTGTGAACAGGGTTCCTGGTTTGAAAGCCGACAATCGTCTTCCAGCCGAGTTTTTTAAAGGCGGCTCTTGTTTCAGCGGGCGTTGCATAAAACTGTTCGAAAGATTTGTCAGGCAGGCGGCTGACCGTGATAGGCCCTCCGATATAGTAATCCGGGCGCGCCAGCAATTTTTTTACGCCTGGGTGGGCAGGATCGTTTGTTTTAAAAACAGACAGTGCTTCTTGTGTTTTATCAGGCTGGTATATATCGGTGACTGTGATCATGCCGTAGGTAACACCGTCTTTCACAAGCTTGACGTGATCTCCGGCAGACAGCTGTCTTGCTGTTTTTTCTCCGACAGGCAGCGTAATCGGCAGGCTCCACGGCAAGCCGTTTGCCAGCCTCATCTCTTTCACAACGGAATGATAATCTTTTTCTCCCAAAAAACCTGTTAACGGGCTGTATCCGCCGATCGCGATAAGCTCCAGATCACTCAGTGCAAGCTGATCCAGCTCTGCTTGGCACGCGCACCCTTCAAAATGGCATGCGGGATCACAGCGGTTGATTAATACCCCTCCGTGGGGTTCGTTTCCATTCAACGTGTTCAACCTCCATTTATACGTTTCCTTGTTTTCTTTGCTGCAGTTAATGAAAGTTTGACATCAGCGCCTCAACATCATTTCGACTCTCATAGCCAGAACCTGCCGTCCGCTATTCTTGATGCAGGCCGCATTCTGTTTTCTCCCGTCCGGCCCATCTTCCAGCCCTCTCATCGTTCGGGTCCGGGGAAGGCAATGTACACATTTCACAGCCTATGCTCGGGTAATGTTGATCGTGCAGTTTGTTATAAGGCAAATTGTGCAGGCGGATGTACGTCCAAACGTCATCCCATGTCCAGTGGATGAGCGGGCAAATTTTGATGAGCTCAAACTTCTGGTCCAGGTTTACGTATTGAATATGCTTTCTCGTTGGTGACTGATCCCGGCGCAGTCCTGAAATCCAAGCTGTCATGCCGGACAGGTGCTTTTTGAGCGGTTCGATTTTCCGCAATTGGCAGCAGAGGTTCGGGTTATGCTTCCACAGCTCTCCGCCGTACTTCGTCCCCTGTTCTGTTAAGCTCAGCTCGGGTTCGAGCATCTGGATTGCAAATCCCGGATATCGTTCTTTGACGGTCTCGATCAGCTCATATGTTTCCTGAAAATGAAGCCCGGTATCCAAAAAGATGATGTGTGCATTTTTGTTGATTTTTGATATTAAGTCGAGAAGCACCATTCCTTCTGCGCCAAAGCTGCAGGCATACACAATCTTTTCTCCGTACGTTCGGTAAGCCCATTTCAACACATCGAGCTCATCGATCAATTGATCCGTTATCCGTTTGGACAGCATGTCGTTCCATGTGTCATATGTGATGGTTTCGTTCAATGTTTTCCCCCCGTTTGCATCTGCTTTTTTTATCTATTGATCGAGTTATAGGCAGACTATTCATTTTTTGCATAAAGGTTCAGGTTTTAGGTGCCGCGCCCGCCTAAAATGAGGTGCGGAACCATTAAGAGCCCGGCTGAATATGCTTTTTAGCAAAATGGTTTTATGCCCAAGGAGAGGTAGTATGCCGATTGCCATTTATCAGGGGCATCATCATTCGCTTGCCCCGGCGGACATTAACATCGTCATTGATGTCATCAGAGCCTTTACGGTCGCCCATTATGCGTTTATCGGCGGGGCGAAAGAGATTTTGTTGGTCCGGACAGCTGATGAAGCCTTTGCGCTGAAAGACACCTATCCGGATTATGTATTGACGGGAGAGGAAAAGGGGGTCGGTATCAGCGGATTTGATTTAGATAATTCTCCAAAACGCATGGCTGGGCAGGATATGGCGGATAAGCGCCTGATCCAGAAAACAACAAACGGCGTCACAGCAGCATTGGGGGCGCTGAACGCAAAGCATCTGTTCGTAACTGGATTTTCCAATGCCAAAACAACGGCAGAGCATGTGAAAAAGCTCGCCGCAAACGATTGTGTCATAAACATAGTGGCTTCCCATCCATCCGGTGATGACGATATGGCGTGTGCGGAGTATATCAAAGGCATCATTGAAGGGACAAATGCGGTAACGGCTGAGGAGGCGATTCAAAGAATAAAACGCTCTTCTGTTGCGGAGAAGTTTTTTGACAGCCGCCAGCCATTGTTTGATTCGGAAGACATCGTTTACTGTACAAAAGAACTGACGGGCGATTTTGTGATGAAAGTGAAACAAGATGGAGAAGTTCCAACGATAGAGAGGGTCATAATATGAATGATTTTTCACTAGAATTGCCAGTGAGAACAAATAAGCCGAGAGAAACCGGGCAGTCCATTTTAATTGATAACGGCTATCCCTTGCAATTTTTCAAAGATGCGATAGCCGGAGCGTCCGACTATATTGATTTTGTGAAATTCGGCTGGGGCACATCATTACTTACGAAAGATCTTGAAGAAAAAATCAGCACACTGAAAGAACATGACATTACATTTTTCTTTGGCGGCACACTGTTCGAAAAGTACGTAAGCCAGAAAAAAGTGAATGAATTTCATCGGTACTGCACCTATTTCGGCTGTGAATATATTGAGATTTCAAACGGTACGCTCCCGATGACAAATAAAGAGAAAGCGGCTTACATTGCCGATTTTTCTGATGAATTTCTTGTGCTCAGTGAGGTGGGCAGCAAGGATGCGGAATTAGCAAGCCGGCAAAGCTCTGAGGAATGGCTTGAATATATCGTTGAGGATATGGAAGCGGGCGCGGAAAAAGTGATTACAGAAGCCAGAGAAAGCGGAACGGGAGGGATCTGTTCCAGCAGCGGCGATGTCAGGTTTCAAATTGTTGACGACATCATTTCCTCGGATATTGATATCAACAGGCTGATTTTTGAAGCGCCTAACAAAACGCTTCAGCAAGGGTTTATTCAAAAAATCGGGCCGAATGTGAATCTGGCCAATATTCCATTTCATGATGCCATCGCGTTGGAGACGCTGCGTTTAGGGCTAAGATCCGATACCTTTTTTCTGTAAAACAGCGGCTGCGGGGCTCTCGTCGTGAAGAGAGCCTCTGCCTATTATTTTTTATGGCGGTACATAGGCGTGAGATAGGGAAGAGAGGTCAGGCGGATGTTGTAGATGAAGTCGATGACTCTTGTCGATATCACCTGGCATATGAGGGCTTGAATGACGATGCCCCAGTCAATAATAGACGCGGTGACCATAAAAATGATGCAATTCATGATGAGCAGGATCGTTCCAGGATTCCCGCCGCGGTAGATAGAAATCATCAGAGCAAGGGCTCCGAATCCTCCGTTCGAAATTTTATATTTGTATAAAAGTCCGATGCCGAGTCCCAATAACACTGCGCCGCTTGCCAGATCAAGCCACAGATTAGATGTGATATCCGGAAAAACTGCATCAAAGATCAATACCGAGACAGAGGTGACGGTGATAGAAGCGAGGGTGCCGGTGAATGTTCTCATCTCCAGCCATTTTAAAGCGGTAAAAAGCATTGATACATTCACAGCCCACACTGAAAAGCCGTGGGGGATTTGAAACAGATAATGCAATAGCACCGCAATACCTGCTGCACCGCCTGTCGGAATATCATGCGGAAATAAAAACAAGGACATGCCGAGTCCCTGTAGTACGCCGCCTACGACAATCATAAACGTAAGTTTTGCTTTCATCAGCAGTTCAGCCATTAAGTCATTTGCTCCTTTATGAAAAGACTTGTCCGCTGTTTTCATTTTATGAGGCTGTCCATTATTTATGTCTCAAAATAAAGAAATGGTCCAGCTTAATAGGCTGAGCCATCCCACTTGTAGCGATTGACGATCTCCATATTGATCTCTGTTCCAATGCCTTTTCCTTTCGGGATGTGGACCATTCCTTTTGAAGGCTGCAGGCTGACGAGATCTGTAAAAGGATTCTCCATGACGTCCCACTCGATCGGTTCAATGTGATCTTTCTTCATTTTAGACCATGGGGGCAGACAGGCTTGTGCAAATAAAGCATAGAGCCGTGAAAGCGATCCGTCATATGCATGGGCGGATGCTCTGACGCCGAAATAACGCGCGAGCTGGAGGCAGTCCCGAAACTCATCAATTCCGTTGACATGCATGACATCGGGCTGAATGATATCCAAACAGCGCTGTGAAAGGAGAGGCACATATTGCGCCGGGCCTTTCATGTTTTCTCCGCCGGCAACAGGAACAGACAAACGGCTTCGAAGCATAGCGTAATCCTGCGGCTGATCAAAGGGCAAAGGCTCCTCAAGCCAGCCAATGTTCGTCCATTCGGAGAAATAGCGCTCCCATTTAAAAGCCGCAGCGGTATCGTAGCTTTGGTTTGCGTCCAGTATCATCGTAATGGAGCTGCCTGCTGTATGCTGCAGCGCATTGATGTGCCGGACATCCTCTTTGAATGAAGTCCCGCCAATTTTGACTTTGATTTGCTCAAAACCATTTTTCAACTGGGCTTCAACATTGGAGACTGAGCGGCTGATCCATTGCGGGGAGTCTGAGTACGATTGAAAAGACGCGTACACAGGAATCTCCTCTCTGTATCGCCCGCCCCATAATTCGCAAACCGAACAATCCGCAGCTTTGGCTGCAATCTCTGTCAGCGCCATGCTTACAGCGGAGGCCGCCCGCTGGTGCCATTTTTGAATCGTGCGCACTAATGACAGGCGGCTGCCAGCCTGTTTTCCTAATAGAAACGGGATGATCCGCTTCGTAAAACCGACATGGAGAGCAGGGAGCCAATCAACGCATTCTCCCCAGCCGTCTATCCCGCTTTCGGTGATAATCCTGATGAGATAACAAGTCCGATATCGTTTAAACCCATTGGCATCTCCGTATGGCTTTTCTAATCGGTGAAATAGCGGAAAGGTTTCAATCCGTACAATTTTCACACTGGGTGCTACCTTTCCTCAGCGGGCTGTAGCCGATTTCCAGCCATTTTAGTGTCTTCTTTTTCTTTTGTTTCTTCATTGTTTTGCTTCACATGGATGAGCATCATCACAAGAATCCCGACAACGAGAGTCAATCCCGCGATGCTTAAAAACATGCCGGGTCTGGACCATTGCATCAGGCGGCCGAAAATCGGAGGACCGATCGCTACTCCTAAGAAACGTACAGAGCCGTACAGCGAGGTGACAAATCCCCGTCTTTCCTTGCCGACAGCCCCGGTAATAAAACTGTTCACACAAGGAAGGACAAGACCTGAGCCTATGCTGCTCAGTACAAGAACACTGATAAAAAGGACAAGATTTTCAATGAATGACAGTGCCGCGTAGGATACGGTCATGAACGCCAATCCAAGTACGATCAGCTTTTTCATTAACGATTGCTTTTGCCCGATTTTGCTTCCTGTTGTATAGGACGTCACACACATAACCAAAAGCGGGATCGCTAAAATCAAGCCTTTTTTCACGCCGTCGGTGTCGTATGTTTTTTCAAGAACATCTGAGAGATAAAACAGGATGCCGAATAAAGTAAACAAACAGGTCGCACCGGCTAAATAAGCGGTAAACAGCCATCTGCCTTCATGTTTAAAGACACTTAACAGCCCTTTTGCATATTTTCCGATTGGTGGCGGTTCTTTTTCCTTTTTCTTTTCTTTAATAAAAATCCAAGTCAGTACGATCGAAATGATACAAAACACAGGAAAGGCAAAAAACGCGCCATACCAGACAAGCAGGGCGATCAGCGAGCCAATGATCGGCGATAGCACTTTCCCCATGCCGTTTGAAGCTTCAACAAGGCCGAGCACCTTGCTCTCCTGGGCGCCTTTAAACAGATCTCCCGTCAGTGCCATGGCAATTGGGCCGGTTCCGGCTGCCCCGATTCCCTGTAACGCTCGTCCTGCCATGACCCAAGGGTAGGCATTGTCAAAAAAACCTGCCGCAAACCCGGCTAACAAACCGCCGGCACCATACAAAATTAAGCAGGGAATAATGATGACTTTCCTTGAGAATCGGTCTGCGAGATAACCGACAATCGGAATCGCAAATGCTGCAATTAAGGAAAATACTGTGATCACGAGACTGACTTGAAATTGTGATAAATGAAGTTCAGATTTCATTTTTGGCAAAATCGGAATAAGCATCGAGTTTCCTAGGGTTAATATTAAAGGGATTGAACCGATTGCTACAATCGTCATTCCGTTATTTTGTTTTGATGATTCCATCTCAGAGCACACTCCTTTTCTTCTGCTTAGAATGTCCCTGTTGGCTTCGTTTATTCAGCGATCAGACAGCAAAAAACCGAACAGAAGATACCTGTTCGGGAAAAAAGAGGGTTAACCGAGAGCCTGTGAAATCAAAGCATATAAGTGTCCATTTTGAATAGGCGCTTTTTTCTGATAGAACAAAAGCGGAGGTTCATCATCTTTAAGAAATCCCATTTCTATCAGGCTGTCATGCAGAGACGTGTGTTCACTCGGTATATCGATTCGCATCGGCCCTTGTTTGCCGGCCGCCAGCCTGTTAATTATCTGTGCTGCAACATCTGATGATGGAGCGATGATGGGGCCGAATTTCAAATTGGCCGGTGTCTGTACAGAAAGTCCGTAGCCAATGAGCTGTCCGTCCTGATTTCTGGCGATGATACATTCGCATGAAGCAGAAATAAGCTGCTGCAAAAGGTTTGATCGATCTCCGCCAAAGGCAGCCAGATCCGCCGTGGTTAAGTCGTGAAAGTCTTGTTCTCTAAAGGATGTCAGTTCAGCGTCAAGCTTTTTTGTATAAGGTTGAAAACTATGACAGCTGTACTTTCGCACTGAACCTGCTGTATGAAAACCTGCTTTTTCATAAAGCGGCAAACCTTCTTTTGTGGCGCAAAGCCTGATGGCTGTGTTTTCATCCGTTTGGGTGATACAGGCGTTTACCATACGCCGGCCGAGACCGAGCCGTTGATATTCTTTGTCCACGATCACGAGGCCGATAGAAGCAAGACGGCCAAACAAAAACAAGCCGATGCAGGAAATAATATCACCGCTGACATTTTGATAGCCGAAAAAGCGTCCTTGCTGGACAAGCAGTGCCAGCTCTTGTTCGCCGTAATCCGGCCACCCGGCTTGCCTGCAAAGCCGCAATAGACTAGGGGTATGTTCTTCATGAAGCTTAATCAGCTTATCGATTACCCTCATACAGATCACCTGCTTGTTTCGAGTTTTTTATACATGATGATATGTGTGCCTATGCCGGGAATCTCAAACGGTTCGCCGAGTTCTTCCCAGCCAAGTTTTGAATAGTAGCCTTTCACATGGCTTCTGGCATTGCACCAGACTGCCTGAACGCCGTTCTCCGCCAGTTTCTCTTCCGCGTGTTTGATCAGCGTGCTCCCGCCTTTTTGATCGCGATATCCTTCAAGCGTTGCCATGCCTCTCAGCCGATATGCTGGGGATTCTGTTATTAATGGCTGATTTTGCGGGGAAAAAGAAGCGATGCTGATCAGCTTCCCTTCAAAAAACGCGCCGAGATGAAAGGAGCCTTTTGCATGATCCTCTTCATATTTGCATTGTTCAATGGATTGATGGGGGCGCAGAATGCGGTGCCGGATTTCATATGTATCTTCCGCGGAAATGGTTTTGACTTCGAGCATAATGTTCCTCCTCATGACTGTTTTTCTATATCGTAACACGAATCCCGTTGAAAAAGACCGCCCGATTGGATCAGACAGTCTTTAAAGGGATTAATGCAAAAAGATATTTTGGCGCTGCTCATCTTTTTGCTGAATATATGAAGTGAGCTCAGCGGTTAAGTCAGATCTGAGGAAAGGCGTTATCAAGTAGATGCCGTTAAACAGCTCGCATGCCGTATCCAGCAGGGAGCGGGCAATTGCAAGGCCTTCCGCCTTTTGCTTTTCTTTATCTTCACCGGCATGGGCCATTTTTTCGCGAATCGTATCAGACAGCTTAATGCCGGGAATTTCATTATGGATGAATTCGGCATTCCGGCTGCTTGTCAGCGGCATGATGCCGATATAGATCGGCGTCTTCAGATGTTTTGTTTCGTTATGGATATCGACAAGCTGCTGCTCGGAATAGACAGGCTGAGAAACAAAATAATCTGCGCCGCAATCTATTTTTTTCTCAAGCCGTTTTACCGCTTTATCCAGATGGCGGACGTTAGGATTAAATGCGGCGGCAACTGAGAAATTCGTTTTCTTGCCGAGCGGTTTTCCAGACAGAGACAGACCTTCATTGAATTGTTTGATCAGCCTGATTAAATCAAAAGATGTTAAATCATATACAGACGTCGCACCAGGAAAATCCCCGATTTTAGAAGGGTCACCTGTAATAGCAAGCACGTCATTCAGCCCTAACGTATCAAGGCCCATTAAATGTGACTGTAAGCCGATAATGTTACGGTCACGGCACGTAATATGGACAAGGGAACGCATATCGAGCTGCTGCTTGACAAGGGCGCCGCAGGCAACATTGCTGATCCGCGGGGTCGCCAGAGAATTGTCGGCGAGTGTCAGGGCATCGATTCCCGCTTCTTTTAATTCAGCAGCCGCCGATAGAAATTTGTCAAAGCTTAGTTTTTTCGGCGGGTCCAGCTCTACGATAATAGAGCGTTTTTTCGCCGCGATCTCATCCAGGCCGGGCTCGGTTCGCTCGTGATGAACAGAAATGAATTCTTTCGCCCGGGTTTTGACTTCTTTTTCCGTAATCGGAGCCAGTCCGCCAACCGCTTCCGCCATCGCCCTGATGTGATTCGGTGTTGTGCCGCAGCAGCCGCCGATAATCCGCGCGCCTTGCTTACGGAATTCTAACGCGCTGTTTTGAAAATACGTGTCGTCTGTTTCATAGACGAGCCGTCCCTCTTCAAGCGAAGGAAGACTGCTGTTCGGATAAACCGATAAGAATACGTCATCAAAAATTGGCACTTCGCTGAGCGCTTCAATCATGTGATAAGGGCCGAGGCGGCAGTTAATGCCGACAATATCAGCTCCGAGATCCGCAATCGAGCGCAATGCGTCAGAAAGCGGCGTTCCGTCCTGCAATACGCCTTGCTCGTGCATGGAGACATTGAGCATAATCGGAAGATCAGTCTCTTTGCGCGCGATTTTCAGCACTTCACGGGCTTCTTCCAAATCATAATATGTTTCTAACAGTAAGCCATCCGGCTCTTCATGCAGCAGCAGATACAACTGCTCGCGGAAGCTGCGCTTAATTTCGTCAAGACTGTACGCATTTTTATTAAATGTCCGTATGCCGCCCATCGTTCCAAGCACGTATGCATCGCCTGCTGAAGCCCGCGCGATCTTTACGGCCTCCTGATTCATTTTTTTGATGTCATCCTCAAGACCGTGTCTGGATAATTTAATATAGTTGGCCCCGTACGTATTCGTTTGAATAATGTTGGCTCCCGCTTCAACGTACGCTTTATGTATGCGCTGAATTTCCTCCGGCTTTGAAATATTGAGCTCCTCAAAACACCTGTCAATGCCATAGGAGTAGAGGAGCGTCCCCATGGCGCCGTCACCGATTAACACCTGTCTTTGCAAATCTTCTAAAAGTCCCATTGTCTGCCTCCTTTATTCACATCAGCAAGGAAAAAAGAGAAATAAAAAAAGTCCTCTTAAGAAGAAGACTTTGTCAGTGATTTTGTCTCTTCTTATCTTCCAAGCTGTTCGAGCTTGCTGGATTTAGCACCTTGGTCATGGCTGATCGCCATTACACCGGTTGCTGAAGCTTCGTCGGGCCAGTCCCTCTGCTTCTCTTGATAAGAACGGATATGAAATTTTCGTGTCAGGAAGTGCCAAAAGATACCTGGCGTTTTTCCCTTTCTCCAAATTTACCGAAAATAAAGACAATAATCAATAGGAATCAGAAAATTTATCTGAAATTTATAAATTGAACGTCAATTGGCAGGTCTGCTCCCCGCACAGCTGAGATAATCTGCTGCAGGTCATCTTTGTTTTTTCCGGTGACACGCACTTGATCATCCTGCACCTGAGACTTTACTTTCAGTCCGGAGTTTTTGATGATCGTATTGATTTTTTTTGCGTTGTCCTTGTCAATGCCTTGAACAAGCTTTGCACGCTGGCGTACCGTTCCGCCTGACGCGTTTTCAACCTTGCCGTACTCAATGTTTTTTGTCGGTACGTTTCGTTTAATCAATTTGCTGACCAGCACATCTTTCAGCTGGCTTAATTTGAATTCGTCATCGGAAACGAGGACGAGCTCCTCTTTATCTAAAGAAATGTCGCTTTTGCTGCCTTTAAAGTCATATCGGGTACTGATTTCCTTCAGTGCAATTTGGATTGCGTTTTGCACTTCAGGCAATTCCACCTTGGATACAATATCAAATGAACTTTCTTTTGCCATATGAAAACCTCCATAACATTTAACTTATGTGTTGATTATAGTAGAATAAAGAGAAACTTCCAACAGAACAAAGAATCAATTTGTGATGATTGGAAAAAATGTTAACAAAATCCGCAGAGAATAAGCGGAACAGGAAGGACGATAGCATGAGACCAGGGCAGCAATTAACCTTGAGTATAGATCACCAAACCGACTTCGGTTATTTTTTAACCGATGGGGAAGATACGATTCTCTTACATAACAGTGAAATGACTGAGGATATCGAGGACAGAGACGAAGTAGAAGTCTTTATATACGTCGACCAGCAGGAAAGGCTTGCGGCCACGATGAAAATTCCGGTCATCAGCGCGGATGAATATGGCTGGGTTGAAGTGGTGGATAAAGTGGAAGATATGGGCGTTTTCGTTGATGTCGGTTTATCGAAGGACGCACTAGTCGCAACTGAGCATTTACCCCCGTATGAAGATGTCTGGCCGCAAAAAGGGGACAAACTTTACTGTATGCTGAAGGTGACGAACCGGGGGCGCATGTTTGCGAAACCAGCGCCGGAAGATATCATCAGCGAACTGTTTACCGACGCTTCAGAAGATCTGATGAATAAAGAGCTGACAGGTACGGTGTACAGGCTGATCGCATCGGGTTCATTCGTGATCACGGATGACGGTATCCGCTGTTTTATTCACCCGTCAGAAAGAAAAGAGGAGCCAAGACTCGGTTCAAGAGTCACAGGCCGGGTGATTCAAGTGAAAGAAGACGGTTCAGTCAACTTGTCGCTGCTTCCAAGAAAACAGGATGCAATGTCAGTTGATGCTGAGTGCATTCTAACGTATATGAGAATGAGAAACGGTGCCATGCCGTACAGTGACAAAAGCCAGCCTGACGATATCAGAGAACGTTTTAATATGAGCAAAGCCGCCTTTAAACGCGCGCTGGGCCATTTGATGAAAAACGGAAAAGTGTATCAGGAAAATGGATGGACATACGAGAAAAAATAGCATGAAAATGGCTCGCCTGCAGCAGACTGCGGAGCGAGCCGTTTTTTTATGTCTAGTTTAATTCATCAACCAGTGTTCTGATTGCCATTTCGCGATCCACATTGTCTGAAATCGCTATCGGCGTAATATCAATGGCGAGAATGATCAGAATCAGGGCACCGGCTGCAGCAACATAGGAAACATAATAGAAATAGTTAGCGGTATCAACAGTGTTGACAAGCTCGGCCTGAACTCTGGAAGTATCATCCTTGGAAGCGGCGATTTCCTTTGCAGCTTCTACTTTTTCTTCAACGATTTGACCTGCTTTTTTCAGCAGTTCATCCACTTTCAATGCATCTTTGCTGTAAACAGCTTTCTTCAGGTTATCAAAAAAGTCAGCATCCTCTTTTTTTATATCAGCGACAACCTGATTGGCAAAAGCCTTTGCCTGTTTTGTGTTGAGTTTGTCTGTCATCGCTTTATTAAAGACCTCTGGAAGCTGTTTGCCAACTTCCCCTTGGGCAAACACAAAGCCTTTAAAAATTTCCTCACCTGAATACTCAAGCTGCTTTGCCTGTGCCACACTTTCTTGCTGCTTCACCAAAAACACAGTCGTCACCAATACAACCGACAAAAATACTAGAAACGCCTTCTTCAAACTGAAACCTCTCCCTTCTTGTGTTTTTTATTCCACAACCGTCTGCGAATATATGTAAATTGAATCGTGGAATCGATAGGAGTGAGATACAATATCAAAATGCCGGCCATGATAATCGAAAAACTGATGAGGCCCAGCATGACTGCAAAAATCTCATGCATAAAAACAGCGATGAGCAAAATCAATCTCCAATGCTTCTTCGGCGCAAACAGCGCCGCGAAGATGACAATTTGAACCAGCAGCGTCCCCCATGTCGGAATCACCACGAACGGACTTGTTACAATTGGCTTCGTTAACGCCTGAAAAAAGCCGTTGAAGCCAATGGTTTTTTCCTGGGCGAAATAATAGACGGCCGTTCCGTCCACCCATTCCTGCTGAGACAGCTTAGCGACGGTAGAGTGAAAATAAAGCACCGCCACTTGGATTCTGATCACAAAATAAGAAATAAAAGCTGTTATTTTTCCAAGTGTTCTTTTGCCCTCTATAGGTCTCGTACTCCAATGCCATTTTCTCGGATCGGTCAGCGTGATGGGAAGCAATAAAAAGGTCATGACGGCTGCTGCCTGCTCGCCTCCGTCGATGACGATCAGCGATGACTGCAGGCTGTAACTGACATACCAATGCAGAACCCCGGTGATCCTGGGGCGCCAGCCAATGACAACAAGCACCAGAATGGCAATGCAGACCCATCTGAAAAGATTTAACATCATATAGTTATTTTCGCCGAGGCAAAAGAGACTGAGATTCATTTTACAAGCTGGATAGCTGCTGATCCCGCTGGCTGGCTTCATAATGAGGCTCGGGTGATTGATGAGCAGCGTCAGCAGGCTGGATAGCGCAATGATGCTTCGCGCGAGGCCGTATACATTTGTCCACGGGTTTCTTTCGTCCCATCTGGTGATGGTCTGTTTTATGTTTTCGAGCATGAGATCACAACCTTGACTATGCTTTTTACCTGATAAGACGAAGGGGTGTATTTAGAATAGCTCCAAGGAACAATATCCTCTTTCGTCAAATAGTAGCTGCCACAAAGCAGCGGGCGGGGAGCGGGTGTTTTTAATTGCACGGTTTTGGCTTTGCTTTTGCATGCGCCGAGGTCCTTTTCTTTACATGCTGTCCACTGTTCCTTGCCGACTTGGCTGTAGATCACGCCCATTTCAACGCCTTGTGACCGCCCATACCGATACAGGCCAAATAGGTTGTCAGCCCTCATATTGGGCCATCTGACCTTGGCGCTGGCATTTTCAGCCTCATATAAGCCGATTGCAGTATCACGCGGATTTTTGCTAAAAAAGCCCCAGCCCTGAGGGAGGATGCTGGACATGAGAAATTTGGAGTCCTTTGTCAGCGGAATCGGGGTTGTCCCTAAGCTGCCAATAATAGAAAACAGAAATAGCGAACCCCAAAGGATTGAAAAAATGACAAAAAATGATATCGATTTCTGCATTCGACTGCTCCTTTTAACCTGAAGAATCGTTTTTACACTTTTCATAATATAAAAACATTTATGTAATAAAAAGGTTAAAAAGTATGAGAAATCCCATTTTTGTTAAAAGAAAAAACAGGACATTTTACACTGCTATATGTGATTGATATATAGTGTTTTTTTCGATATATTTAAACCATGAAAACGAATCAAGTTAATGACCGCTGGATTGTTCAATTTCGAAAAGGGATTTTCGAGCTGGCCATCCTATCCCTACTGCGTTCTAAACCGATGTACGGTTATGAGCTGACGTCATCCTTAAAAACCACCTCGGCGCTAGCTATTTCAGAGGGAGCGATTTATCCGATTTTGAAACGTATGACCGAGAAGGGATGGATCGAATTTTTTTGGGAAGATTCACTGGACGGCCCGAAAAGAAAGTATTACAAAATGACGCAAAAAGGAGAAGAAATGTTAAAAGAACGGCTGGAGAAATACCTGGAAACCCATCAAGCCTTACTGTCTTTATCGGGGGATTTGCTATGAATGGGCAGCTTATCATTGACCGATACATGGAGGAACTAAATGCAGAGCTGGCGAATATGCCTGATGTAGAGAGAGAAAACGCTATCGACGAATTAAAGGGGCATATCACCGCTTTCGTTCAAGACAGAATCAAAGCCGGCCTTAGTGAAGAGGAACTGCAGAAAGCTGTTGAATCTGAATTTTCTCATCCGAAGGAGCTTGCCGAATTGATAATGGGTGATGGGGGAGAGACGAAAAGGAGGAGGTCTTTATTGGGCAAAAGCTGGCTTTCGGTCCTTCTCATTGTCACGGTTATCGCCCTGCCGCTGCTGCCGTCCGACTTCATACATCTGCCGCTGGCTGTTTATTTAATGGTGCTCGCCGGATATGTATGGAAGCGGAAAAAATTGATGATGTTTGCAGGTGTCAGAAAAAACAAAATGCGCTCTCAAAAGGAGATTGTTACGATTTCGCGAGTCGGTGCGGTTTATCTGCTGTTTTTAGCAGTGCTGCTTCTTTTGAGCCCGTTCCTCAATGCGTTTGTCGTCCTGCTGCTGATTGCAGTAAGCTGCGCCGCTTTTTTTCTTTTTCTTAACATCAAGTAATCTTGTAGGAGGCTGAAAGATGGAAATCAGCATCAATTATCTATTAATTGTCATCGCGCTTTTATTCTTTGTGGTTGCTTATTTTGTCGGAATCAAAAAACAAACCTGGATGCTGGCTGGGTTTAACGAGGCGCGTATACGGGATAAAGACCGGCTGGCCAGAATAGCAGGCTACTTTTTCTTGAATTCCGGTTTGTTCATTTTGCTGAATAGTTTTATCTCATTTCAAGGTCAGGAGCAGCTCATACCTCCGCTTATACTGGCATATGGAGCAGGGGTTATTATTTATGTCAATAAAAAATTAGTAGAGTAGAAGAAGAAGGGCAGAGCGAAATATCTCTGCCCTTCTTTTTTGGGAAAATAAGAACGAAGCACCACATACAAGTTTTTGTATTTTTGATAGGATGAAGAAAAATGGTAGATTCCAAAATAGGAAGGATGTGGTGTTTTGCGCAACTTGACCAAGACATCTCTATTACTGGCCGGCTTATGCACAGCGGCCCAAATGGTTTTTGTAACACATGCCTTAGCTGAACAAAGCATCGAATACGACCATACGTATCAAACCCCTTCATACATCATCGAAAAGTCATCGCAGAAGCCGGTACAAAACACAACCCAGAAAGAATCGCTATTTTCCTATCTTGACAAGCATCAAACGCAGTTTAAGCTCAAAGGGAATGCGAACAGCCATTTTCGCGTTTCGAAAACCATAAAGGATCCAAAGACAAAACAAACGTTTTTTAAATTAACTGAGGTTTACAAAGGAATTCCGATTTACGGCTTTGAACAAGCGGTCGCGATGAAGGAAAACAAACAAGTGAAAAGTTTCTTTGGAAAGGTGCATCCGCAAATCAAAGACGTCTCCATTACACCGTCTATTTCTGAGAAAAAAGCAATACATACAGCAAGGCGTGAGCTCGAGGCTTCCATTGGAAAAATCGAATATCTTGATGGGGAACCAAAAGGCGAATTATATATCTATCCACACGACGGTGAATATGATCTCGCCTACCTTGTGAGACTCTCGACATCTGAACCTGAGCCTGGCTATTGGCATTATTTCATCGATGCCAAAAACGGAAAGGTCATCGAGTCCTTTAATGCCATTCATGAAGCGGCAGGTACAGGAATCGGCGTGTCAGGTGATGAAAAAAGCTTTGACGTCACAGAACAAAATGGGCGCTTTTATTTGGCTGACGAAACAAGGGGAAAAGGGATCAATACATTTGACGCGAAGAACCTGAACGAAACCTTGTTTACGCTTTTGTCTCAACTGATCGGGTATACGGGCAAAGAAATAGTCAGCGGCATGTCCGTATTTAATGAACCTGCGGCTGTAGACGCACACGCAAATGCGCAAGCCGTTTACGATTATTACAGCAAGACATTTGGCCGTGATTCTTTTGATCAAAACGGAGCAAGGATTACGTCTACCGTGCATGTCGGCAAACAATGGAACAATGCTGCGTGGAACGGTGTCCAGATGGTATACGGGGATGGAGACGGTTCGAAATTTAAGCCGCTGTCTGGATCGCTCGACATTGTCGCGCATGAAATCACACACGCAGTCACACAGTATTCCGCCGGTCTTTTATATCAAGGAGAACCCGGTGCATTAAATGAGTCCATTTCTGACATTATGGGCGCGATGGCTGACCGTGATGATTGGGAGATCGGCGAAGATGTCTATACTCCTGGTATTGCAGGAGATTCATTGCGGTCATTGGAGGACCCATCTAAGCAGGGAAATCCAGATCATTACTCGAACCGCTACACAGGAACAGAGGATTATGGCGGAGTCCATATCAATTCGTCCATTCACAATAAAGCAGCTTATCTTCTTGCAGAAGGAGGCGTGCACCACGGTGTACAGGTTGAAGGGATTGGGCGTGAAGCAAGTGAACAAATTTACTATCGGGCTTTAACATATTATGTAACGGCATCTACAGATTTCAGCATGATGAAGCAAGCGGCGATTGAAGCTGCCAATGATTTATACGGTGAAGGCTCAAAGCAATCAGTTTCAGTCGAAAAGGCGTATGAGGCTGTCGGCATTCTATGAGCAAACAAAAACAGTCAGGACACAGAGTCTGACTGTTTTTGTTTGCTCATTTTCTTAAAAAGAATATCGCCAATGTACCTGGGCCGGCATGCGAGCCGATTGCTGAACTGATTGGATGCATAATGATTTCTTTCGGCTTGAACGCTTCCTCAATCAGGTGTTTCATGTCCGTGGCTTTTTCTTTGTTCGCGGCGTAGCTAATCCCGACGGTTTGATTGCTCCAATCATCCCCGCGCTCTTTCATAAGCTCGATGATCCGTTTGAAAAGTTTCTTCTGTCCGCGGATTTTTTCCAGAGGCACAAGCTTGCCGTCCTCCATCTGAAGCAGCGGTTTAATATTCAACAGGCCGCCGACAAAAGCGGACGTTTTGGATATCCGGCCGCCCCTCGCGAGATATGTTAAATCATCAACGGTAAAAATGTGTTCAAGCTGGCTGCAAAAGTTCTTTACAGACGTTTCAATTTCTTGTATTGTATTCCCGTTGATACAGAGATCGGCAGCATGCCGGACAGCCAGACCGTATCCTAATGAAGCGCATTTGGAATCAATGATCCGCAAATCGAAATCGGGGAATTCCTCCTTCACTTCATTGGCGATCATTACAGCTGTCTGATACGTGCCGGAGAGACCTGAGGAAAAGGCAATGTAAAGAGCGGGATCACCTGTTTCGGCATATTGCAAAAACACATTTTTAATTGTTTGCGGTGAGGCTTGAGACGTCTTAGGCGTTTCTCCATTGTGCATAGCTTCAAATATTTGATCCGCATGAATTGTGACTGCATCTTCGAATTCTTTATCGCCGAGAGAAACCCTGAGCGGAATAAAGCCAATGCCTTTTTCTTCAAAATAAGAACGAGGCAAATCAGTGGCGCTGTCAGCGATGAGATGAACTGTCATATTGCTTCCCTTCTTTCCGTTATCGCTCGTTATCATGAGAGTTAAGCCAACTATATCATATTAATTTGCCAAAATCGTGTTCAAATATTTGTTTTAAGGGAAAACATAATAAAGAAGAAAGAGCGGAGGAACATGCCATGGTACTAGATCAAACAAAAAAATTACTCATCGTCATCATCGGCGCTTTACTCAATGCTGCCGGGCTGAACTTATTTTTGATTCCGGCAGATGTATATGCCAGCGGATTTACAGGTGTTGCCCAGCTTTTATCAAGCGTCGTTGATCAATATGCCCCCTTTTACATATCGACGGGAACGCTCTTGTTCCTCTTAAACATTCCGGTCGGTATTTTAGGATGGCTGAAGGTCGGCAAATCGTTTACAGTGTACAGCATTTTAAGTGTCGCACTCACTACTCTGTTTATGGGGATCCTGCCGGAAACAAGCCTGTCACATGACATTTTGCTGAACGCGGTGTTCGGCGGCGTCATTTCCGCAGTCGGTATCGGTTTAACATTAAAATACGGAGCTTCGACAGGCGGGCTTGATATCGTCGCCATGGTGCTTGCAAAGTGGAAGGATAAACCCGTCGGCACGTATTTCTTCATTCTGAACGGGATTATCATCTTGACGGCAGGATTATTGCAAGGTTGGGAGAAAGCATTATATACCCTGGTTACGCTGTATGTGACAACAAGGGTGATCGACGCCATTCACACTCGCCACATGAAGCTCACGGCAATGATCGTGACGAAAAAAGCGGACGAAATCAAGGAAGCCATTTACGGAAAAATGGTGCGCGGCATCACAACTGTTCCGGCAAAAGGAGCTTTTACGAACGAACAGAAAGAAATGATGATTATCGTCATCACGAGGTATGAACTGTACGATTTAGAAAAGATCGTCAAAGAAGTTGATCCAAAAGCATTTACGAACATCGTTCAAACGACAGGGATTTTTGGTTTCTTTAGAAAAGACTGACGAAAGCAGGTGGAAGTCGTGAAACGGCTGCTTGTGATGCTCCTGCCCGTGCTGCTTTTGATAGGCTGCGGGAAAGATGAGCAGACAGAACCCGATAAGGAGGTATCAGGCGGAATGGAGAATCAAGAGGTTGTTTTATCTATTGACGCAATTCAGGAGCCTGAACAAATCAAGTTTAACATGTCGCTGAAGAACCAAAGCGAACGTGCTGTCGAGTTTCAATTCAGCACAGGGCAAAAATTTGAACTTGTCGTGTATGATTCTGAGCACAAAGAAAGATACCGTTATTCGAAAGACAAAATGTTTACGCAGGCTTTTCAAAACCTGACGCTTGAATCTGGAGAAACATATGATTTCTCTGATGTGTGGAAGGAAGTCCCGGAGCCCGGAACCTATGAGGTAAAGGTGACATTTAAGGGCAGGGCGGAAAATCTCAAGCAGGTTCAGGCTGTTCAGCAGTTTGAAGTCAAATAAGAGGCTATGGCGAGTCGCCATAGCCTTTTTTTATTGGAGTTTGTCCAGCTGATTTTGAAATTGATGCAGCTGTTGACGTTCCGCATCTGTCGAATTGGCATACGCAGAAGATACAGCATTTTTGGCTCTCAGAATCGCTTGCTCCTGATTGCCTTCCTCAAAGCCGTTTGTCACCATGACCGCCTGTTGAACAAATGATTTTGCCTGCTGAAACAGTTCATTTCTCATTTAATATTCAACCTGGCTTTCGGCCGAGTCTCGTGCCGCGGCATGCTGGTGAGCTTCTTCTAAAGTAGACCGATATGGAAATCTTGCGGCGTGTAGCCCGATGGAGTCTTTACCCTGCTGAATAAACCTTCTGGATTTGCTTCGTTTACCCATTTTGAGACTGCCCCCTTCCATACTTTGACGAGATGAGTCGTCTTCAATTAGTATGGTGGGGCAAAGTAAGGTTTATGAGTGGGAAAAATTAATACGGACCTTCTTTAAAGTGAGAAATATTCTTTCAAAAACCTTGCAACGCCGTCCTCTTCATTTGTAGCCGTTGTTCGGTTGGCAATCTGCTTGACCGCGTCAATTCCATTTCCCATTGCAACGCCGCAGCCTGCAAATTCAAGCATTTCCAAATCGTTATCCTCATCCCCGAAAGCAATGATCCGCTCCCTCGGCACGCTGTAATAATCGCTGATTTTCTGCAGGCCGACCGCTTTATTCATGCCGCTTTTGATAATTTCAATGACATGCCACGGTGCGGCCCATCTTCTATGGTCGATCACCTCGGCATGCACATCCGATAAATAAGAGCGTATTGCCGGCACATCATCTTCCTTTGCGTGTATGAGTACAGACGTCACATCTTCACCAAGATTTTCTCTCAAGTCTCCGACCGTTACATTTGTTGTGTTCATGTTAAAGGCATCTATCAGGTGCTCATCATGGTAATGAAAGTATACGTCGTCAATCACTTCAGCAAGCACGTTATGTACGTTGTAGCTCTCGCTGATATCCACGAGCTGTTTGACAACATCAAGCGGCAGTGACGTATGATACCGTCCCCAGCTGTCGTCTTGCGGATGATGGACAAATGCTCCGTTAAAATTGACAATTGGCGTTGTCAGCTCCATCTGCTGGTAGTACATGGAACTTGAACGATACGGACGGCCTGTTGAGATGCAGACATAATGCCCGTCATCTTTTAGGCGCTGTATCGTATGAAGGGTGTTTTCAGATATGGTTTTATCATCCTTTAATAATGTTCCATCTAAATCTAATGCGATTAAATAGGGTTTTGTCTCCATGAAAAGCTCCTTTAACCTTAGATTTTGCTTGTTTTGCCTTACTTACAGTGTAGCTTTTTACCATCTTTATTGTCTACATGTTACACTTATGATTATGGTTATCCTAAGGAGGGGCACATTGTGATACAAATTGAGAATCAAACCGTTTCCGGTATTCCGTTTTTACATATTGTAAAGGAAGAGAACAGGCACCGCGCTGTTCCTCTCGTGATCTTTATACATGGTTTTACAAGCGCGAAGGAACACAACCTTCATATTGCTTATCTGCTTGCGGAGAAGGGTTTTAGAGCCGTTCTGCCGGAGGCTTTGCACCATGGGGAACGGGGAGAAGAAATGGCTGTCGAAGAGCTGGCGGGGCATTTTTGGGATATCGTCCTTAACGAGATTGAAGAGATCGGCGTACTTAAAAACCATTTTGAAAAAGAGGGCCTGATAGACGGCGGCCGCATCGGTCTCGCAGGCACGTCAATGGGCGGCATCACAACGCTTGGCGCTTTGACTGCATATGATTGGATAAAAGCCGGCGTCAGCCTGATGGGAAGCCCCAATTACGTGGAGCTGTTTCAGCAGCAGATTGACCATATTCAATCTCAGGGCATTGAAATCGATGTGCCGGAAGAGAAGGTACAGCAGCTGATGAAACGTCTCGAATTGCGGGATCTCAGCCTTCAGCCGGAGAAACTGCAACAGCGCCCGCTTTTATTTTGGCACGGCGCAAAAGATAAAGTTGTGCCTTACGCGCCGACCCGGAAATTTTATGACACGATTAAATCCCATTACAGCGAGCAGCCGGAACGCCTGCAATTTATCGGAGATGAAAACGCTGACCATAAAGTCCCGCGGGCAGCTGTGTTAAAAACGATTGAATGGTTTGGAACGTACTTATAAAGCACGAAGTTATTAACAAGAGCTGAATTTACGTTATACTGTAGAAAAAAGGAGTGAGGGAACGTGGAAGAAGCATTAAAAGAAAACATCATGGGCGCCCTGGAACAGGTTGTCGATCCTGAGCTTGGCGTTGATATCGTGAACCTTGGTTTGGTATACGATGTTGACATGGATGAAGACGGCTTAACGCACGTGACGATGACACTGACATCAATGGGATGCCCTTTAGCGCCGATTATCGTGGATGAGGTGAAAAAAGCATTAGCGGACCTTCCTGAAGTGAAAGACACAGAGGTTCACATTGTATGGAATCCGCCTTGGACTAGGGATAAAATGTCCAGATACGCAAAAATTGCGCTTGGCATTCAATAAAACAAAAGAGGACAGCCTGACATGTGAGGCTGTCCTTTTTTACAGCTGAAAGGAGTGAAAGGAAATGATGTACCTGCTGGCAGTTTTATGCCCGCCGCTTGCTGTTTTGTTTTCGGGAAAACCGTTTCAGGCCTTGCTGAATCTCATATTGACCTTTATCTTTTGGCTGCCGGGCGCGATTCACGCCTGCTTTATCGTCGCCGACCGCCGTGCCGAAAAAAGGGCAAGAAGATAATTTGGAAAAATGAGGACGCAGTCATGGTATAATGGTCATAAAAAACAGCAGGGAGAGCACTATGAAAAAGAAATTGCTTGCATTCGCGCTTTGTACTGGCGCGTATGCGGCCCTGTTTGCGTACTCTGTGAACTCAGAGCAAAAAACAGACACAAGCGAGATGACGGATGTCAGCCGCCTGATGCCTGTAAAAATAAAGCAGACAGTGAAAGGGCAGGAAGAGGAAACGCTCATTGACACAGTCAAAGAGGCAAATCGAAAAAACATAAAAATTTCAATCGCCGGGGCCCAGCACTCCATGGGCGGCCATACATATTATGAGGACGGCATCGTTCTCGACATGACGGGCTACAACAAAATCCTGTCACTCGATCAAGAGAAGAAAACCATCAGGGTGCAAAGCGGTGCAACGTGGAATGATATCCAGAAATACGTGAATCCATACGGACTCGCGGTAAAAGTCATGCAGTCACAAAACATTTTTACAATCGGCGGATCTCTCAGCGCAAATGCACACGGGCGTGATATTCGCTACGGCTCGCTGATTGATACAGTCAAATCATTTCGGCTTTTAAAAGCTGACGGGACGATTATCACTGTCACTCCAAAAGATGATTTGTTTACGGCGGTCATCGGAGGGTACGGCCTTTTTGGCGTGATTCTTGATGTAACGCTTGAGCTGTCAGATGATGAGCTGTATGTCATGAAGACAGAAAAAATGAATTACAGCACATACGCAGACTATTTTTCAAAGCATGTAAAAGGAAATCCAAATGTCCGAATGCATCTGGCGCGAATTTCAACAGCGAAAAAAGGATTTCTGAAAGACATGTATGTCACAAATTACGTATTGGCTGATCATCAGGATCAACTGCCATCATACAGCGATCTCAAAGAAGATGAGTATACGGGAGCCACAAAGTTTGCACTCGGTTTGTCAAGACGGTATGAATGGGGCAGGAATTGGCTGTGGGACACACAGCAATCCTATTTCCTGAGCCAAAACGGCACAGAGATTTCACGCAATAACGTCATGCGGTCCGAATCAAAGTTTCTTGAGTATGAAAACAATGACAACACAGATGTTTTGCAAGAATACTTTGTGCCCGTGAAGGAGTATGGGTCCTATATTGATGACCTGAGACAAACGCTGTCGGACGAAGATCTGAACCTGCTGAACATTACGATCCGCTACGTGCAGAAAAATGAAAAGGCCGACCTTTCCTATGCGAAGGACGATATGTTTTCGCTCGTGCTATTAATAAACGAGGGCTTTTCCAAAGAAGACCAGGCAGATACCGCCCGAATCATCAGGCGCATGACAGACGTTGCCATCAAGCACGGCGGCAGCTATTATCTGCCTTATATGACCTACCAGACAAAAGCGCAAATGAGACAGGCATATCCGAAAAGTGAAGCGTTTTTTCAGAAAAAACGAACCTATGACCCGAATGAGCGCTTTATGAATTACTTTTATCAGAGGTATAAATAATGGGGAAAAACAAATTAAAATGGCTGACATTATCACAAAGCAGCGTGTTTTTCGCAAGCAGCTTAATCTTTCCGTTTTATATTCTGTTTGTGAAAAATATCGGCTCAAGCTACACACAGTTCGGTTTTTCCTACGGATTGTTCGGGTTGAGCGGAGCGCTCATTTACCCGCTCCTCGGACGGCTGTCTGAAAGGTTTGACAGCCGTTATTTTCTGCTTCTGAACTCGTGGGGGATGGCTGTTCTGCTTTTATATGTCCCGCATATCGGAAGCGTCGTTCAAGTGTATATCGTCCAAGTGCTGTTAGGGCTCTTTGGAGCGATGCAAAAGCATGGAGAAAAAGTGCTGATCGCTAATTTTACAGACAGCGGAGAGCGTGGAAAAAAGATTGGAAATTACCATTTTTGGACAGCTGTCTTTTCAGCAGCAGCCATTATGCTTGGGGGCTTTCTCGCTGACTTTTTTACAGTGCAAATGATTTTTTATGCAAGCTCTATTCTATATTTTTTGAGTGGATTGATGATGATGAAAACAGGCTGACGCGGTCAGCCTGTTTTTTTATGCGGCTGAAATGCGGCGCCG
>NZ_JAVAXX010000080.1:0-22805 GCF_042709275.1 Bacillus sp. LR_5
GAAGAAACATTTTATAGTGTCAGAATGAGGGCTTCTATGAATGGATCTCATGAAGACGGCGGAAAGCATATATCTGGCGGAGAACGGCTTATTCCTTTCCATGAGATGAAGCGTACAGTCAATGCTTTATTAGAAAAAGGGTTATCCCATTCAAGAGGAAAGCCTGATTTTATGCAAATTCAATTTGAAGAGGTTCATGAACCGATAAAAACCATACAGCCATTGCCAGTGCATACGAACGAAGTGAGCTCCCCGGAAGAGGGACAAAAGCTTGCCCGATTGTTGTTGGAAAGAGAAGGCGTTTCACGAGAAGTGATTGCAAAAGCATATGAACAAATCCCTTCATGGTCGGGTGTCAGGGGAGCTGTTTTGTTTGATATTCACTCAGGCAAGCGGATTGATCAAACAAAAGAAAAAGGGGTGCGTGTCTCCAGAATGGATTGGCCGGACGCTAATTTTGAAAAATGGGCGCTGTGCTGTCACGTGCCGGCACATACAAGAATAAAAGAGGCCCTTGCACTCGCTTCAAAGGTCAGTCAGCACCCGGCCGCCGTTGCAGAATTATGCTGGTCAGATGACCCTGATTACATAATAGGCTACGTTGCAGGTAAGAAAATGGGCTATCAGCGTATTACAGCAATGAAAGAATACGGGACAGAAGAGGGCTGCCGAATCTTTTTTATTGATGTCTCCAGAGATGTAAACACGTACATACATGATCTGGAGAAGCAGCCTATTTTGATAGAGTGGGAGGAAGAGCATGACTCATGATTTGATAGAAAACAGTAAAAAGCACCTCTGGCTGCCGTTTACCCAAATGAAAGATTATGATGAAAACCCCTTAATCATCGAAAGCGGCACTGGAATCAAAGTCAAAGACATAAACGGCAAGGAATACTATGACGGTTTTTCTTCTGTTTGGCTTAATGTCCATGGGCACCGCAAAAAGGAATTAGATGACGCCATAAAAAATCAGCTTGGAAAAATCGCGCACTCCACGTTATTGGGCATGACCAACGTTCCAGCAACCCAGCTTGCCGAAGCATTAATCGACATCAGCCCAAAAAAGCTCACGCGAGTCTTTTATTCAGACAGCGGTGCAGAAGCGATGGAAATAGCCCTAAAAATGGCGTTTCAGTATTGGAAGAACATCGGAAAGCCTGAGAAACAAAAATTTATCGCAATGAAAAATGGCTATCACGGTGATACGATTGGCGCCGTCAGTGTCGGTTCAATTGAACTGTTCCACCACGTATACGGCCCGTTAATGTTTGATAGTTACAAAGCTCCGATTCCTTATGTGTATCGCTCTGAAAGCGGCGATCCTGATGAGTGCCGTGATGAGTGCCTGCGAGAACTTGAACAGCTGCTCGAAGAACATCATGAGGACATTGCCGCACTTTCCATTGAATCAATGGTTCAAGGAGCGTCCGGGATGATTGTGATGCCCAAAGGGTATTTGGCAGGCGTGCGCGAGCTATGTACTAAATACGATGTCTTAATGATCGTTGATGAAGTCGCCACAGGCTTTGGCCGTACCGGGAAAATGTTTGCGTGTGAGCACGAGAATGTCCAGCCTGATCTGATGGCTGCCGGCAAAGGCATTACAGGAGGCTATTTGCCAATCGCCGTTACGTTTGCCACTGAAGACATCTATAAGGCATTCTATGATGATTATGAAAACCAAAAAACCTTTTTCCACGGTCATTCCTACACAGGAAATCAGCTCGGCTGTGCGGTTGCACTTGAAAATCTGAGATTATTTGAATCTGAAAACATTGTGGAACAAGTAGCGCAAAAAAGTGAAAAACTCCATTTCCTTCTTCAAGATCTGTACGCTCTTCCTCACGTGGGAGATATTCGGCAGCTGGGCTTTATGTGCGGTGCAGAGCTTGTTCAGTCAAAGGAGACCAAAAAGCCTTACCCTGCTGATCGGCGGGTTGGCTACAAAGTTTCCTTAAAAATGAGAGAGCTTGGCATGCTGACAAGGCCGCTGGGGGACGTGATTGCATTTCTGCCTCCTCTCGCCAGCACAGCTGAAGAGCTCGCGGAAATGGTTGCCATTATGAAAGAAGCGATCCAAGAGGTAACCAACCTTGAAGATTGACGCCTGGTTAAACGAGCGGTTAGACAGAGCGAAGGAAGCCGGCGTATACCGTAATCTGCGGACAATGAACGGGGCTCCGATTCCAGAGAGGAAAATTGATGGAGAGAATCAAACGGTCTGGTCTTCAAACAATTATTTAGGACTGGCAAGCCATAGCCGCTTGATCTCTGCAGCCCAAGAAGCACTGCAGCAATTTGGGGCAGGAAGCAGCGGCTCCCGTTTAACGACAGGCAATTCGGTTTGGCATGAAAAGCTTGAAAAAAAGATTGCCACCTTTAAACGGACGGAAGCGGCTTTACTGTTTTCGAGCGGTTATTTAGCCAATGTCGGTGTCCTTTCATCATTGCCAGAAAAGGAAGATGTTATTTTAAGTGATCAACTCAATCATGCAAGTATGATTGATGGCTGCCGGCTGTCTAAGGCTGATACAGTTGTTTACCGGCATATTGATATGGATGATCTTGAAAACAAGCTGAATGAAACACAGCGTTATCAGCGCCGTTTTATCGTAACAGACGGGGTTTTCAGCATGGATGGCACAATTGCCCCTCTTGATCAAATCATCTCACTTGCGAAACGCTATCATGCCTTCATGATCGTTGATGATGCCCATGCCACAGGTGTTTTGGGTGATTCAGGAGGAGGAACGAGTGAGTACTTTGGTGTTTGTCCTGACATTGTGATCGGCACCTTAAGCAAAGCTGTTGGCACGGAAGGAGGTTTTGCTGCAGGTTCAGCGGCCTTCGTCGACTTTTTGCTCAACCATGCCAGAACATTTATCTTTCAAACCGCTATTCCGCCAGCCAGCTGTGCAGCCGCTTATGAGGCTTTCAACATCATTGAAGCCAGCAGGGAAAAACGGCAGCTTTTATTTTCTTATATCAACATGATCAGAACCAGTCTGAAGAACATGGGTTATGTGGTAAAAGGTGATCACACTCCGATTATTCCTGTGATCATCGGCGATGCCCGTAAAACGGTCACATTTGCTGAAAAACTGCAGGACAATGGGATTTATGCCCCTGCCATTCGGCCGCCGACCGTTGCGCAAGGTGAAAGCCGGATCCGATTAACAATCACTGCTGACCACAGTATTCGTGATATTGATCATTTGCTGAAATCATTTCATTCAATTGGAAAGGAGCTGCACATCATTTGAGGGGTTTTTTTGTGACAGGAACAGATACAGAAGTGGGGAAAACGGTTATATCCAGCGGAATCGCCGCTTTATTGCGAGAACATAACAAAGATGTCGGGGTGTTTAAACCATTTTTAAGCGGTATATCTCGTCATCATCCGGAGAGCGACACTAGTCTCCTGAAAGATACGTCACAGACGAGTCTTTCTCATGAAGACATTACGCCTTTTGCCTTCAAAGCGCCACTTGCACCATATGTTGCAGGGAAGCTGGAAGGAAAGGCTGTCACCATGGAAGAGGTTTTAAGCCATTGGGAGCGGATAAGAGAAAAACATGAATGCTTTATCGTAGAAGGTGCGGGTGGTATTTCTGTGCCATTTGGAGAGGATTTTTTAGTCAGTCATGTCATAAAAGCGCTACAGCTTCCCATCATCATTGTGGCACGTCCTCATCTCGGAACAATTAATCATACCTTTTTAACTGTCCAATATGCAAAAAGCATGGGGCTACCAATTGCCGGAATTGTCATCAATGGAATCAGTGATTCCCCTGATGATGATGAAAAAACCAATCCTGGGATGATTGAGCGCTTATGCGGTGTGCCGATTTTAGGGATTACGCCAAAGCTTGCCAACGTGACGAAAGAAACGGTTCTACATATGGTAAAAGACCATATCAATCTATCATTACTGATGAATCAAGTGGGGGTATGAGAATGAATCAATGGATGGAACTCGCAGACCAGGTGCTTGCTGGAGCAGAAGTGACCGACGAAGAGGCGCTTTCGATATTAAACTGTCCTGATGAAGATATTTTGCTTTTAATGCATGGGGCTTTTCATATCAGAAAACACTTTTATGGAAAAAAAGTAAAGCTCAATATGATTATGAATGCGAAATCAGGACTCTGTCCGGAAAACTGCGGCTATTGTTCACAGTCCGCGATTTCAAAAGCGCCGATTCAGTCTTACCGGATGGTGAATAAGGAAACGCTTCTAGAAGGCGCAAAGCGGGCGCACGATCTAAATATCGGCACATATTGCATCGTGGCAAGCGGCAGGGGGCCGTCCAACAGAGAAGTGGATCAGGTCGTAGACGCGGTGCAGGAAATTAAAGAGACATATGGATTGAAGGTTTGTGCGTGTCTCGGACTGTTAAAGCCGGAGCAGGCGAAGCGGCTGAAAGAAGCCGGAGTAGACCGCTATAATCATAATTTGAATACTTCACAGAGAAACCATTCAAACATCACGACCTCACATACATACGATGACAGGGTCAATACGGTTGAAATGGCAAAAGAATCAGGGTTGTCTCCGTGTTCAGGCGCCATTATCGGAATGAAGGAGACGAAACAGGACGTCATCGATATTGCAAAAAGCTTGAAGGCCCTTGACGCGGATTCCATTCCGGTGAATTTTTTGCATGCGATTGACGGCACGCCGTTAGAAGGCGTCAATGAATTAAACCCGCTGTATTGTTTAAAAGTGCTGGCGCTGTTCCGTTTTATCAATCCGTCAAAGGAAATCCGCATTTCCGGAGGAAGAGAGGTCAATCTCCGCTCATTACAGCCATTAGGGCTTTACGCCGCTAACTCCATTTTTGTCGGAGATTACTTAACAACTGCCGGACAAGAGGAGACGGAGGACCATAAAATGCTGAATGATTTAGGCTTTGAAGTAGAATCTGTCGAAGAAATGAAGGCCAGTTTAAGTGCGAAAAGCTGAAAGAATCAATAAAAGCAATCGGTGTGATGTCGATTGCTTTTTATTTTTTAATAGAGAGGAAAGATACACATGACAATTGCATTTTCAACTGCATCTTCTGCGTTTTTGAAAGACCCATATCCTTTTTACGAAACGTTGCGTGCTGTTCATCCTATATATAAAGGGAGTTTCTTGAAATACCCGGGCTGGTATGTCACAGGATATGAAGAAACGGCAGCTATCCTGAAAGATGCCAGATTCAAAGTCCGGACCCCGCTCCCTGAGACGTCAATCAAATATCAGGATCTTAAACATGTACAAAATCAGATGATGCTGTTTCAGAATCAGCCTGATCATGGACGATTGCGGACGCTGGCCAGCGGAGCGTTTACTCCGAGAATGGCAGAGAGCTATCGTCCGTATATCGATGAAACTATCCATCACTTGCTTGATCAAGTGCAAGGTGAAAAAAAGATGGAGGTGATTTCGGATTTTGCTTTTCCTTTAGCGAGCTACGTCATAGCTAACATTATAGGCGTACCGGCGGAAGATAGGGAGCAATTAAAAGAATGGGCTTCCAGTCTCATTCAAACGATTGATTTTACCCGGTCAAGAAAAGCATTAACAGAGGGCAATCATATCTCTGTACAGGCCATGGCATATTTTAGAGAGCTGATTCAAAGGCGAAAACGGCATCCACAGCAGGATATGGTCAGCATGCTATTGAAGGGGAAAGAAAAGGATAAGCTTACAGAAGAGGAAGTGGCATCTACGTGTGTATTGCTGGCGATCGCCGGACATGAGACAACGGTCAATCTCATCAGCAATTCAGTCCTTTGTCTGCTGCAGCATCCACAACAGCTTCTGAAGCTGAAAGAAAACCCAGATCTTATTGATACCGCAGTTGAGGAATGTTTACGCTATGAAAGCCCCACGCAAATGACTGCAAGAGTTGCGTCAGAAGATATTGACATCAGCGGGGTGACGATTCGTAAAGGGGAACAAGTCTATCTGCTGTTAGGGGCTGCCAATCGAGATCCAAACATATTCATGCAAGCCGATGTTTTCGATATAACCAGAAGCCCTAATCCGCATCTTTCATTCGGTCAGGGACATCATGTTTGCCTAGGATCCTCGCTGGCACGATTAGAAGCACAAATTGCGATTCATACCCTTCTGCAGCGAATGCCCGGCCTCAAGCTCGCTGATTCTGAATGGCGGTACCGGCCGCTTTTTGGCTTTCGGGCACTTGAGGAGCTGCCGGTGACTTTTGAATAAACCAAAGCATGTGCGTGCCAAAAAAAGTGTCAGCCCCGCCGAAAATGGGCAATCTATAAAAAAGGGGAGTGAACACAGTGAAAAAAGTGCTGATCGCCGGCGGAAATGGTGTAATTGGGAGACTCCTGGCTGAAGGGCTTATTTCAGATTATGAAGTGACAGTGCTTGATAAAGATCATTTCGATGGCACAGCCTCTTCCATTCAGGCTGACGCGGCAAATTATGAGGAGCTGTTAAAGAAGATTCCGAAAGATACCGATGTGATCTTGAATTTATTGGCTGTCAACATCAAATACGATGTCATGGACATCGCTGAATTTGAGAAAATGACGGATGTTTTCTATAGGGCAAGCTATTATCTGTGCCGCGCCGCAGCGGAGCTTCGCATTCAAAAGCTCGTGTTCGCCAGCAGCAATCATGTCACAGATGTGTACGAAAAAGACGGGCGTTCTCTCTTAGGACGGGAAATCACAACAAGCGATTATCCGCTGTCAAAAAACTTGTACGGTGTTTTAAAGCTGACCTCGGAACAGATCGGCCATTTATTTTATTTGGAAAATAAGCTTTCAGTGATCAACCTTCGAATCGGAACAGTCGTCACAGATGAAATGGATACGCTGCATGAAAAAGAACGGACGAAAAAAACGCTGCTTTCTCATCCCGATCTGCTGTCAATTTTTAAAGCCGCCATTGAAACCAATATCCGGTACGGCACTTATTACGCCGTCTCTGATAATCCGGGCCGGCCATGGTCCATTGAATCCGCTGTCAATGAACTGGGATTTTCACCACAAATCAATACGGCCGAGCTTCTGAAAGAGGAAGAGAACGGAGCATAATCATTTTCTAAGATTATGCTCTTTTTCTTTTGTGATCAGTTTTCATTCACGGCAGCCCCCGCCGTGCCGGGGACTCTGTTCAAATGATTATAGACATGGCGATCACAGATTTGCTACATTTTAGACACGATATCGTCACATGCTGCAGCTCGTTTAAAAAAGAATGATAACGCTTACAAAAGAGAGGTGGAGGCTATCGCACATTCACTGAAAAATCGCCTGTTTGATATGTTGATTTACGGGTTTTTGCTGATGTTCGCTTTAATATGCGTACTTCCGTTTATTCATGTCATCGCGGCATCTTTCGCCACAGTAGAAGAAGTCGTGTCGAAAAAATTTATTTTAATACCGACCACTTTTTCGCTTGATGCTTATCGTTACATTTTTTCAACAGATATTATTTATAAGAGTTTGCTTGTTTCTGTGTTTGTGACAGTGATAGGCACTGCGGTCAGCATGTTTCTTTCGTCACTGATGGCTTACGGGTTATCCCGCCGTGATTTAATCGGCCGGCAGCCTCTCATGTTTCTCGTCGTATTTACGATGCTCTTCAGCGGCGGCATGATTCCGACTTTCCTTGTGGTCAAATCGCTTGGATTGCTCGATTCTTACTGGGCGCTTATTTTGCCGACAGCCATTAATGCCTTTAACCTGATCATTCTGAAAAACTTCTTTCAAAATATCCCGTCAAGCCTGGAAGAGTCCGCGAAAATTGACGGGTGCAATGATCTGGGCATTTTCTTTAAAATTGTGCTGCCACTGTCTCTCCCTGCTATCGCAACGATTTCACTATTTTATGCGGTTACGTATTGGAACACGTATATGACGGCGATCTTGTACCTAAATGATTCAGCGAAATGGCCGATTCAGGTGCTTCTGCGTCAAATCGTGATTGTATCAAGCGGGATGCAGGGGGACATGTCAGAAATGGGGTCGGGCAGCCCGCCGCCTGAGCAAACCATCAAAATGGCGGTCATAGTGGTGGCGACCATCCCGGTTCTGCTTGTCTATCCTTTTATACAAAAGCATTTTGCAAAAGGAGCTTTGCTGGGATCTGTCAAAGGATAAAGTATATGAAACGGAGGGGTACGATGGGAAACAAATGGAGGGTGCTTTTGATTGTGTTTGTACTTGCACTCGGCGGAGTGCTGGCGGGCTGTAAAGGGGCTGATCAGTCTTCGGCTGAAGGCAAAGCTGACTCGGATTCAAAGGTGAAGCTGTCTTGGATGGCGATTTTGTATCACCAGCAACCGCCGAACGACAGGGCGATTAAAGAAATTGAAAAGCTGACAAATACAGAACTGGACATCACCTGGGTTCCAGACGCGGTGAAAGAAGACAGGCTGAATGCAGCGCTTGCAGCCGGCAATCTTCCGCAAATCGTGACCATCCAAGATATTAAAAATTCGTCAGTCATGAATGCCTTCAGATCAGGAATGTTCTGGGAGATTGGCGATTATATCAAGGATTATCCGAACTTAAGCAAAATGAACAAACTCATTAATAAAAATGTAACGATCGACGGCAAGCTCTACGGGATATACAGAGAGCGTCCGCTTTCCAGACAGGGCATCGTCATTCGGAAGGACTGGCTCGACAATTTGAATTTGAAAACGCCGGAAACGCTTGATGAACTTTATAAAGTGGCCAAAGCGTTTACGGAGGACGATCCGGACAAGGATGGAAAAGACGATACATTCGGGCTGACAGACCGCAATGACTTAATTTACGGCGCGTTTAAAACGCTCGGCTCGTATGAAGGCATGCCGACAGATTGGAAGGAATCAGGCGGCAAATTCACGCCTGATTTCATGACGAAAGAATACAAAGACACAATGAATTATATGAAAAAACTGCGTGACAACGGCTATATGAATAAGGATTTTCCCGTCACAAGCAAAACCCAGCAGCAGGAGCTGTTTTCTCAAGGAAAAGCCGGCATCTATATTGGGAATATGGTAGATGCGGTTAATCTGCGCGACCATGCCTCCGATAAATCGATGAAGCTTGAAATCATCAACCGCATAAAAGGCCCAGATGGGAAAGAGCGGGTGTGGGCATCAGGAGGGCATAACGGCTTGTTTGCTTTTCCAAAAACGAGTGTGAAAACGGAAGCTGAGCTTAAACGGATTTTGGCGTTTTTTGACCGAATTGCCGAAGAAGACGTCTATAGCCTGATGACTTATGGCATTGACGGCGTTCATTATAACAAAGGAGAGGGCAAAACGTTCACACGCGAGGAGAGCCAAGTGAAAGACTGGCAGACTGATATTCAGCCGCTGTCGGCCTTAATCGCCATTGATAAAGCCTACTTAAAAAACACTGGGGATCCGCTTCGGACGGCGTACGAGGAGCTGACCGAAGACAATGAAAAGATCATCGTTTCAAACCCTGCTGAAAGCCTGTATTCCGTTGCGGAGTCGGAACGGGGAGATGAACTGAAGAAAATCATTGATGACGCGACCTATAAATATATGATTGGAGACATCACAGAAAGCCAGTTTGATAAAGAGGTGGAAAAATGGGAGTCAAGCGGCGGAAAGCAGATTATTCAGGAATACGAAGAAGCGTTTAAACAAGCAAAATAACAATGGGAAAACCCAAAACCGCTTGCGCGTTTTGGGTTTTTTTACATGCTCCTTTTTTGCTGGCGGTAGTTACCCGGTGTAATCCCCTCCAGCTTTTTAAATGATCTGATAAAGTTTTGCGAGTTTTTGTATTTCAGCTTTTCAGCAATGTCTTTTACCGCCATGTCAGTTTCGGCAAGCCAGCTTTTCGCCATATGGTGGCGGTAGCTGGAGACATACTCGCTGAATGAAATGCCCATTTCTTTTTTGAAAATGCTGCTTAAATAGTTTGGGTTGTAATGCAGCCTGCGGGCGATTTCATCCAGTGTCAAATCGGATTCAAACTCGTGGTGGATGATATGAATGATGTTGTCGGAAATATTTTTGTACTGGGCATCCGCACGGGCGTTTACTTTGTCTGTCATTGGATGAATGAACTCATTCCTGAGCCAGTTTTCGGTATCCTCAAACGTTTTCAGCTCAAAAATTTGGTCATACAGCATTTTGTTTTCTTCAAGCTCAAACAATTCGATCCCGAGCACATGCATCAGCTCAATCACATGGTTCAAGAAGCGGGCGATTGCGATTTGAAATTGATACGGGTTGGTGTTTTGGGTGAAAATAGCTTGCAAAATCGCGTGCAGGCATTTGTCCGCTTTCTCCTTGTCTCCCGCTTTTACGGCATCGAACAGCTCATGCTGAAGCTGCTTTGGAAAATGGGTTTTGAAGGTTTTTTTCTGGTCAAGGTCTTCGTAAAAGATGATCGACTTGTTTTCCGCTTTGAGCCGGTATTTCAACGCTTCTGAGCCTTCCGCATAGGCTGTTTTCGCTTTTGCGAGCGCATCAAAAGGCTGGCTGATGCCGATGCTGACAGACAGCTGCAGCTCAACCTCCGCTTTTTCCTGAATCATTCTTGCAGTCTCACTCAGCTCAGCCAAGAATTCTTCCTTTGTCCCGTTCTGGTTGATCAAAATGGTTGCTTGCTGTTTGTCCACAACGGCGGGTGCAAGATGTTTGTCTGCCGGAATGTTTCGCTCAATGAGGCTGTTGACGGCGAACAAAAGCAGATCCATATCTTTTTTCTCATAAGGCGTGTGATTCAGCGTATCAATTTGAAGCACGAGCAGGGCGAGATGCCGCCAATTTTGCTTTAAACCAAGGCTTTCAAAACGGTTATTGACCTCCTCATCCGTCAGTTTTCCAAGCATGAGCCTGACCATAAAATATTGCTGGAGATGTGTTGCCTGCTGTTTCATCGTTTCTTCAAGGTCGTCATTTCTGTCCTTCAGCTGCTTAAAGCTCTGTTCGATTAACTCAAATTCATTTTGAGGCGGCTGTTTATCTTGTATGGCTCCATGCCTTGCAAATGATTCGTAAAGCACTCTGATCGGCTTGTAAAAATGGCGTGAGCCAAGCCAAGAGAATAATAATGAAAGCGTTAACAAAATAAAGCATACCGTAAAAGTGATCCAGCCGATTGACTTGGCCTCTTTTTTTAATTCAGGCAAGGAGACGAGAGAGAAATAAGTCCATGTGTTATAGTCAGATTTTTGATAGGTGACTTTATAATGAATCCGGTCAATAACTGTTTCAAACTGACCGCTATTGGCGGTCTGCGCCAGCATTTGTTGGACAAAGTCGTCGTTTTGAAGAGATTCACCGATGTCAGACATGTTGTTATGCAGGATGATGCGGCCTTTTTCATCAATGATAAACAGATTGTTGGCGTTTGAATAGTCAGGCATGTTTTTGACAAGCGAACAGCTCGGGATGCTTGCGGCGGCCAATCCCTTCGTATTTGTGCTGTTTAGAGGAAGCTGTTTAATCAAATTGATATTGTAGCGGCAGTTTTCTGATGTGCCTTCTTTTGTCGAAATCAAATGATTGTTTTTTTCAAGCGTCCAATACGAGCGGCTTGCTTTGTGTTGTGTGTACGCTGCGGATGCTTCATGAAGAGAGTCTGTATTCAAGCGGTACAAGCCGGAGTTGTTCATGTACCATTTTTTCATATAACTGACTAGTGTCATGTTGGACAGGTCGGTATCAAAGCTTTGCAGATAGTTGAGCTCTTGGTTCACTTGGTTATAGATTTGAAATTGGTCAGAGTGCAAGGGCTCGGACAGTGTGCGAAGGAGAGGCGGCGAACTCACATAGTGGGTTAAAGAGTGATCGACGGTTTTCAAAATATGCTCAATGCTTTGCTGGGTCTGCTGGAGTGTGTCGAGTTTTTCCTCCGAAACGTTGGAGATAGCAGTCTTCTGAGAGTGCTCGTACGAAAACAATCCGACCAGAATGACCGGAATGGTGCTGAGCAAACAGAAAAACGTGATTAGTTTGTAATAAAACTTGTATTGGCTTCTTTTCATAAAACCCCCCATTTCATAACATCCACTTCACCTTAATACAATTAATCCAAAGATTGATAGATATTGTCAATAATCATTTTCTAATATCGGTGTCTTTTTTTCAGGTGGAACGGCTGAACCCTTGATCATAAGGGGATAAGGCAGGATGTGATCATATGATTGTAGACGGACTTTTGCCTGCTGCGCTACAGTGAATGCAAGAACCCGTGAAAGGAGGCTTGGAAAAGATGAAAACAGCAGAAGCGCAAGCGCCGGCTGTTGATGCAGTCATTTTTAAAAAAGAAAAAAGAAAGCGCTTACTAAACAAGCTGATCCAGCAGAAATATTTGTACTTGATGATTTTGCCGGGGTGTATTTATTTTTTGCTTTTTAAGTATGTCCCGATGTGGGGAATTGTGATTGCGTTTCAGGATTATCAGCCGTTTCTCGGCATTTTGGGCAGTGAATGGGTTGGGCTGAAGCATTTTATCAGGCTGTTTACAGAGCCTACATTTTTTCTCCTGTTAAAAAACACGCTCGTGTTATTTGCTTTGAATCTGGTTATATTTTTCCCGGTGCCGATTTTGCTGGCGCTTCTATTAAACGAAGTGCGGATCGCTCTCTTTAAAAAATTTGTTCAGACGCTGATTTATATCCCGCATTTTATGTCTTGGGTCATTGTTGTATCGCTTTCGTTTGTGCTTTTAACAGTAGACGGAGGCTTGATTAATGAACTGATTGTGTTTTTTGGCGGCGAAAAAATCAATTTTCTGCTGAACGAAGATTGGTTCCGGCCCCTGTATATTCTACAGGTCATCTGGAGGGAAGCGGGCTGGTCGACGATCATTTATCTGGCGGCCATTACAGCAGTTGACCCCCAGCTGTATGAAGCGGCGAAAATGGACGGAGCGGGACGGCTGCGGCAAATGTGGCATATTACGCTGCCCGCCATTAAAAGCGTTATCGTCGTTTTGCTGATTTTGAAAATCGGAGACACGCTGGAGCTTGGCTTCGAGCATGTGTATTTGCTGTTAAACGCGACAAACAGGGAAGTGGCGGAAATTTTTGATACGTACGTTTATACTGCAGGGCTGAAACAGGGCCAGTTCAGCTACAGTACAGCGGTCGGCGTATTTAAAGCGGCGGTCGGGCTGATTTTGGTCATGCTTGCGAATCGTTTGGCGAAGAAATTTGGCGAGGAAGGAATCTATTAAGAAAGGGATGGGATCAATGGATCAATCAATCGCTGTAAAATCGCCTCTTACGTACGCGGAGGCATTGGCAAAAACCATTATGAACACGTACACAGTGGAGGAGCTGCCGCCTGCAAACCGCTGGCACTACCATCAGGGTGTTTTCTTATGCGGTGTATTGCGGCTGGGGGAAGCAACCGGGCAAAAGCGGTACTTTGAGTATGCGAAGGCTTATGCAGATCTCTTAATCGATGATTATGGCAATCTATTATTTAGAAGAGATGAGCTTGACGCTATTCAAGCGGGTCTTATTCTTTTTCCATTATACGAGCAGACCAGGGATGAGCGGTATGTCAAAGCGGCAAAAAGGCTGCGCGGCTTGTATGGGACACTGAACCGGACGTCTGAGGATGGTTTTTGGCACAAGGACGGCTATCCTTATCAAATGTGGCTTGACGGTTTATACATGGGCGGGCCGTTCGCACTGAAATATGCGAATCTGAAGCAGGAACCGGAGCTGTTTGATCAGGTCGTGCTCCAAGAGTCGCTAATGAGAAAGCATACGAAGGATTCAAAAACCGGACTCTATTATCACGCCTGGGATGAAGCGAAAAAAATGCCTTGGGCCAATGAAGAGACAGGCTGTTCACCGGAATTCTGGGCGCGTTCCATCGGGTGGTACGTCATGTCTCTTGCTGACATGATTGAAGAGCTGCCGAAAAAGCATCCAAACCGTCACGTGTGGAAAAAAACGCTGCAGGACATGATTGAAAGCATCTGCCACTATCAAGACAAGGAGACGGGGTTATGGTACCAGATCGTTGATAAGGGCGACAGGCCCGATAACTGGCTGGAAAGCTCAGGATCCTGTCTGTACATGTACGCAATTGCGAAAGGAATCAATAAAGGATATCTAGACAGAGCATCCGAACCAACACTGTTCAAAGCGTATCAAGGTCTGATTCAGCATAAAACCGAAACAACAGAAGACGGTGCGTTTCTCGTCAAAGATATATGTGTCGGAACGTCAGCCGGCTTCTATGACTATTATGTCAGCCGGGAAAGAAGCACAAACGACCTGCACGGGGCCGGCGCGTTTATTTTGGCTATGACAGAGCTGGAGACCCTTTTTAGGGCAGCGGGGAAATGACAACAAGTATACGTACGGCTTTGTGTGTGATCGTCTCAGTGCTCTTTTTGGCATCATGCTCAAGCAGGCCGGACGGAATGCATGTCATCCTCTTTTCTGATATGCAGGCAGGCGTACAGGAAAACATCAAAGAGGCCGCTGAGCAGAAGGCCGGGAAGGTTGATATCTATCCAGCCTTTCCGGAAAAACTGCTGACTGAAATCACCGCTCATGAGGGAGATGTTTTCATCGTGCCTGAAGACATGTTTCAAGCGTACGATGATCCGGAAAATTTTCAGCTGTTAGATGGATTGACGTTGGAAAAAACATCTCCTTATACAACTGTTAATAAAAAAACAGGAGAAAAAACGGTCTATGCCGTTCGGATCGAAAAAGGGAAAAAACAGCTGAATGGCTATTCTTTTCAATTGAATCGCAATATGGCGGCGTTTATCCCTGTGTACGCTAAAAAAACAGAGGAAGCGCTGCAGCTGATTTCCCAACTAACTGAAGCCCGATAGAGGTGAGGACATTGAAGAACATCGTCATTTGCGGATTGAGCAGCAGAGCTCTCAGTATGTTTATCAAACCGCTGATGGAGCGGTTTTCAACACATTATGAGATTACAGGATTGCTGGATGCTGATCCGAAACGTTTTGCCGTATGCAAGAAGAAGTTTCCCGAACTTGCCCACGTACCGGAGTACAACGAAGATGCTTTTGATGAAATGATGCGCGTTTCAAAGCCTGATATCGTTATTGTGGCAGGCAGGGATGACACACATGTCACATATATCTTAAGAAGCCTTCAGTGGGATATGGATGTGATTACAGAAAAACCAATGGTGACGACAGTGCAGGATGCGAATCGGGTGCTTGAGGCGGAGGCGAAAAGCAAAGGGAAAGTGACCGTGGCGTTTAACTATCGTTATAGCCCGTTTCATCGGAAAATTAAAGAGATGATTCTGGACGGAAAAATAGGCAGGGTAACCTCTGTTGATTTGAATTGGTATATTGATACGTATCACGGCGCCAGCTATTTTAAACGCTGGAACCGGTCAAGGCCACTTTCCGGCGGTCTTTCTGTCCATAAATCAACACACCACTTCGATCTCGTTAATTGGTGGCTCGAGCAAAATCCGGCGGAGGTATTTGCTTACGGCGCCTTGAATTACTATGGGCCGGACAGTGAGTGGAACCCGCTGCCGGAAGAAGACGGGCGTTTTTGCGGGACGTGCCGGGTCAAAGAAAAATGCCATTACTATTCAAGATGGCATCCCCGCTCCTCCAAAGCCTCTGTTAAGGATGATCATCTCCAAGCGGGAGACCAGTCCAGCTTATATACTGCATACAGGCCTGACGCGTGTATTTTTGATGAGGAGATTGACATCGAGGATACGTACGTGGCGGCTGTCAAATATGACGGCGGCGCGCTTTTAAGCTATTCGATCATATTTTCCGCACCGTATGAAGGCTACCGGCTGACGATCAACGGCACAAAAGGGCGTATCGAATCAAATGAATTTCACGAGACTTCCAGAATTCCGTTTGCTTTTCCTGAGCAGACGATCGAATACTATCCGCTTTTTGAATCAAAGCAGACAATACAAGTGGTCAAAAACGAGGGCGGGCACGGCGGAGGCGACCCGCTATTGCTTGAGGATCTTTTTTTAGGAAAAGACCCGCTGCGCCGCTATGACATTTTAGCCGGGGCTGAAGCAGGAGCCTACTCCATCGCGGTTGGTGAGGGGATGTGGCGCTCGGTTGCCGAAAAGAAGCCGATCGACATTAAAAGGCTTTTTCAGATGCAAAATGTATAATGCGGAAAAGGAGGGACCGCCGTGGAGCATGATGGTTCAATGGGGCGGGTGCTGCGCTTTTGCGAGTGGATCATGAGATTTGCGTATACAAACTTGCTTTGGCTGGTTTTTACGTTGCTCGGTCTCGGTGTGTTCGGCATCATGCCCGCGACCACAGCTTTATTCGCTGTCATGCGGAAATGGATTCAGGGGCAGGACAACGTTCCAGTGCTAAAAACGTTTTGGCGGGAATACAAGGCTGAATTTTTTCGTTCAAATCTGATTGGCGCTGTATTGGCGATCATCGGATTGATCATTTATATCGATTTGGCCTTTATTTATCCAAGCCATTTCCTTCTGCATGTTCTGCGCTTCGCCATTATGATATTTGGATTTTTGTTCGTATCCATGCTTTTTTATGTGTTTCCGCTGCTTGTCCATTTTGACTGGAAAAAACGTCTGTATGTGAAGTTTTCGCTCTTGCTCAGTGTGGCGTATTTGCAATATACGCTCGTCATGCTTGCGCTGACTGTCGCTCTGTTTTTCTTGCTTGCGTACCTGCCCGGCATTGTCCCTTTTTTCAGCGTCAGCCTGATCAGCTACTGTCATATGCGAATTGTTTATGCCGTACTGCTGAAAGTGGAGCACCAAGACGGTGTGCCGCAGAAGAAACATCTTACACGGGAAGCTTTTTATCCGGAGACGAGGTGATCATCATTTCTCTATCATAACACTGTTCCCAACGGAATAGATTGATAGAGAAAGGAGAGCGGATAAGATGCTGAAGGTGGCAGTATTTGATGAAGAACATGAAAAAGACTTACAGACGGAAATCAATTCATTTTTAAAAGGGATTTCGGAGGAGCAGCTGATTGATATCAAATATACGGTTTCGGCGGCGTGCGACCCGGACGGTGAGCAGCTTTATTGTTTTTCCGCCCTTATTCTATATCGAAAATAAAAAAAGATCTTCCCGCGGGCGCGGAAAGATCTTTTTTGTTAATAGGCCTTTTTTACTCTTGGACTTCTCGGTTTGTCGATTTTCTCCGCTTTTTTAATCTCTCTTCGTTCTTTTGAGAGCGATTTATAGAGAGCGGCAATCATTAGCAGGATGACGATAGAAAACGGCAGCGCTGCCAGAATTGCTGTGTTTTGCAAAGCGGAAAGACCGCCGGAATACAAGAGGACAGCAGCCATGGCAGATTGAATGATGCCCCAGCTGAATTTTACTGAATTGGCTGGGTTCAATGAGCCGTATGTCGTCTGCATGCCGAGCACAAATGTTGCAGAGTCAGCAGACGTAATAAAGAATACAGCGATCAGGATCAATGACAAAATAGATGTCACCATCGCCAGCGGATAATGGTCAAGTGTTCCAAACAGCATCGTTTCAGTTGACAGCTTCGCTACATTGAATGTGCCATTCTGCTGAAGATCCATAGCCGATACGCCAAAGATAGAGAACCATAGGAACGCGAGAATACATGGTGTTACCAAGACACCGATCAAAAATTCACGGATCGTCCGTCCTCTGGATACCCGGGCGATGAAAATGCCGACAAATGGAGACCAGGAAATCCACCATGCCCAATAGAAAATCGTCCAGCCGTTAATCCATTCGCGTTTTTCAGGATCGTACGGTGTCAGTCTGAAGCTCATTTGCACGATGTTTTGAATATACTGTCCGATAGAATCTGTAAATGAGTTCATAATCAGTACGGTAGGCCCGACAAACAGCACAAACAGCATTAATAGTCCAGCTAATACCATATTGGTGTTGCTCAAATACTTAATGCCTTTTCCGAGTCCGCTCCACGCAGAAATCAAGAAAAGCACAGTAACAATGGCAATCAAGATAAATTGAACGAGAAAGTTATTTGGGATGCCAAATAAGTAACTCAATCCGCCGTTAATTTGAGTCGCTCCGATACCAAGGCTTGTCGCTACCCCGGCGACTGTGGCAAAAACAGCAATACAGTCAATCAATTTGCCGATCGGTCCGTTAACTTTATCGCCGAGAATCGGTGACAGCGTGCTGCTGATTAATCCTGGAGCGCCTTTTCGGAATTGGAAATAGGCAATGCATAATGCCACGACGGCATAAATGGCCCAAGCGTGCAGACCCCAGTGGAAAAACGTATAGCGGAGTGCATCTCTAAAGGCTTGGGGGGTTTCTGTTTCACCTGATGGAGAGCTAATTGCGTAATGGCTGATCGGTTCAGCCGCACCGTAGAATACCAAGCCGATTCCCATGCCTGCGCTGAACAGCATGGCGAACCATGATAATAACCCGAATTCCGGTTTTTCATCGGGCTTTCCGAGTTTAATTTTGCCGATCGGGCTGAAAATCAAAAAGAGACAGAACCCGACAAACAATGAGACAACTAAAAGATAATACCAACCAAACGAATTGGTGATAAATGCTTGTGCAGATTGGGATACGTTTTGCAGGCTGTCAGGAGAAACAACGCCCCACAATACAGCGGCAGCTGTGATCACAATCACAATCCAAAATACACTAGATATATTTTTCAAATATTCTCACCCTCTAAATTTTTTGTGTACGCCTATATCTGCTCGTAGGCTTAGTATGGTCGTACGCTGGCAGATCATTCCTCTCTTAAAATTACCCCGCAATCAGGTGAAACAAAACAAGTCCCACCCTAACATGAATGCGGAGAATTTTCAAATGTTCAGCGTTTTGTAAAAATTTGAAAAGGCTGGTCAAGAGCGGGCAAAGCGACCGGCATTGAGCCCCGCAAGCCTTCCTGTTACAAGTGCGGAGGTAATATTGTATCCTCCTGTGTAGCCGTGGATATCCAGAATTTCACCGCAAAAATAAAGACCCTCCATTTTTTTAGAAGCCATCTTTTTCGGATCAATTTCTTTTACGGATACTCCTCCTCCTGTGACAAATGCCTTATCAAGAGACAGTGTGCCGTTTGCGAGAACGGTAAACTGCTTGCAGTCCTTTACAAATTGTCTGAAAGGGTCCTTCGGCAGCTCAGAAAATGATACGTTCGGAGAGATGCTGTTTTTTTCGAGCAAGAATAGGAGATAGCGCTCCTGCATCCAAGGTTTCAGCACGTTTTTAATGGCTTTTTTCGGTGCTTCCTTCAGTTCTTTATACATCTTTTGGAATAGTGTTTCTTCATTGATATCCGGATACAAATCAATTCTGATTGGCACTTGCGGCTGTTTTTTCAGCTCTTTCACGACAAATTGGCTGCATCTGAGAATGGCAGGTCCCGAGAGGCCGAAATGGGTAAACAGCATGTCCATTTTATGTGTGATGATCGGTTTGCCTTTTTTATTTAACACACTGACAGCAACATCTCTTAGTGATAAGCCCTGAAGTGTTTTTTGCTTAATGAACGGTTCGGCAGATGTGACGGGCACCTCTGTCGGAAACAGCTCTGTTATGGTATGCCCCGCAGCTTCAGCCCATTCATAGCCGTCTCCCGTGCTTCCGGTATGAGGCACACTTTTACCGCCGACAGCGATAATGACTGCCTGACTATGGATCATTTCGCCGTTATTCGTCACAATCCCTGCTGCTTGTCCATCTTCATAGATGACAGATTTAATTTTCTCGTTCGTTCTGATCGTTACGCGGAGCTGTTTCAGCCTGTTTAACAGCGCGTCAACGACACTTTGGGCTTTGTCTGTTACAGGAAACATCCGGCCGTGATCTTCTTCCTTCAATTGAATGCCTAGATTTTCAAAAAACTTGATAATGTCTTCATTGCTAAATTCAGAAAACGCACTGTATAAAAAACGCCCGTTGCCGGGGATGTGCTTAATAATTTCCTCTACAGGAAGGCGGTTCGTCACATTGCAGCGGCCGCCCCCAGAAATCGCGAGTTTCCGGCCTAATTTATTTCCTTTATCTATCAGCAAAACATCTGCGCCCTGTTCACCTGCTGCAATCGCAGCCATCAAGCCTGATGGGCCTCCACCGATTACGATTACGTCATATTGCTTCATCTTTATCATCAACTTTCTTTTTCCGTTTCGTGTGCGAACACCCTGTCCGCAGTACTATTATAGCGAAAGAAAGCCTCTCCTTAAACGTCTTTTGCCGCGAAGCTGAATGTTCACAAGATTGCTTTTGTATTTATTACCGTCTAAATGCCCAGTTGTGGTAAAATAGAAAAGTTGAATCTTCGTAGAAAATGGTGATGAAGAAACATGTCAAGCAAACTGTTAAGAGGCACGTTTGTATTAACGCTCGGTACATATATATCGCGGATTCTGGGAATGGTCTATTTAATTCCCTTCAGCATTATGGTCGGGGCGACAGGCGGTGCATTATTTCAATACGGATACAACCAATACACTTTATTTTTGAATATTGCTACGATGGGCTTTCCGGCCGCTGTTTCTAAATTTGTTTCCAAATATAATTCCAAAGGGGATTATGAAACAAGCAGAAAAATGCTCAAGGCGGGCATGTCAGTTATGCTCGTCACTGGAATGATTGCCTTTTTCATTCTGTATTTATCCGCTCCGATTTTTGCGGAAATATCGCTGGGAGGCAAGGATAATAACGGCGTGACAATCGATCATGTCGTTTATGTCATTCGCATGGTCAGCTTAGCGCTTTTGGTCGTGCCGATTATGAGCCTTGTCCGCGGATTCTTTCAAGGGCACCAAATGATGGGGCCGACAGCTGTTTCCCAAGTCGTTGAACAGATTGTCCGCATCATCTTTTTACTGAGTGCGACATTCTTGATTTTGAAGGTTTTCAACGGCGGCCTTGTAATAGCTGTCGGTTATGCAACCTTCGCAGCGCTGATCGGCGCCTTCGGAGGATTGATCGTGCTGTATATTTATTGGAACAAACGGAAGGGCAGCCTGTTGGCGATGATGCCGAATACGGGACCGACAGCAAACTTAAGCTACAAGAAAATGTTCCTCGAGCTGTTCAGCTATGCCGCTCCGTACGTTTTTGTCGGACTAGCCATCCCTTTGTATAACTATATTGATACAAATACGTTTAACAAAGCGATGATTGAAGCCGGCCATCAAGCCATCAGTCAGGACATGCTGGCGATTCTTACCCTGTATGTACAAAAGCTCGTGATGATCCCGGTTTCCCTTGCAACGGCTTTCGGACTGACATTAATTCCAACGATTACTGAATCGTTTACAAGCGGAAACTATAAGCTGCTGAATCAGCAGATCAATCAAACGATGCAGACGATCCTGTTTTTAATTATTCCGGCTGTTGTCGGGATATCTCTATTGGCAGGACCGACGTATACGTTCTTTTACGGATCAGAGAGTCTTCATCCTGAGCTGGGGGCAAACATTCTGCTTTGGTACTCGCCAGTTGCGATTCTGTTCTCTTTATTTACGGTCAACGCAGCTATTCTGCAGGGGATCAATAAACAAAAATTTGCGGTTGTCAGCCTTGTGATCGGCGTCGTGATCAAGCTTGTGCTGAATGTTCCGCTGATCAAGCTGATGCAGGCTGACGGCGCGATTTTAGCGACAGCGCTTGGATATATCGCTTCACTTTTATACGGATTTATCATGATTAAGCGCCATGCAGGCTATTCGTATAAGATATTAGTTAAACGGACTGTTTTGATGCTGGTCTTATCAGCCATTATGGGTATTGCCGTGAAAATCGTACAGTGGGTATTAAGCTTCTTTATTTCCTACCAGGATGGCCAGGTGCAAGCTGCGATCGTTGTGGTGATTGCGGCAGCTGTAGGCGGAGTTGTCTATCTGTATTGCGGCTACCGGTTAGGATTTTTGCAGAAAATATTAGGCCGCCGTTTGCCGGGGTTCTTAAAGAGAGGCAGACATGCTGGCTGATGAACAAGATATATTGAAACTGAGAGCTCGCATGCTGCGGGCTTTCTTTTATAAAGGAGAGATCGGGTATGAGACTTGATAAGCTGCTTGCCAACAGCGGGTATGGTTCCAGAAAAGAAGTAAAAGCTGTTGTGAAGGCGGGTGCCGTCATGGTCGACGGTAAACCGGCCAAAGATGTAAAAGCGCACGTTGATCCTGATACGCAGGAGGTTACTGTATACGGGGAACCGGTTGATTACCGAGAGTTCATTTATCTTATGATGAATAAGCCCCAGGGAGTGCTGTCGGCGACTGAGGACAGCCGGCAGCAAACAGTGATCGATCTGCTGACGCCAGAGGAGATGAGATTTGAGCCGTTTCCCGCCGGCAGGCTTGATAAAGATACAGAGGGCTTTTTGCTGCTTACAAATGACGGCCAGCTCGCACATCGGCTCCTTTCGCCTAAAAAGCATGTTCCCAAAACGTATGAAGTCCATTTAAAATCACAGATTTCGGCGGAAGGCATCTCCGATTTGGAAACGGGTGTCTACATTGAAGGCGGCTATAAAACAAAGCCGGCAAAAGCGGAAATCAAAGCAAACGACAACGGCAATACCGTCATATACCTGACGATTACAGAAGGAAAATACCATCAGGTCAAGCAGATGGCAAAGGCTGTCGGCAATGAAGTCATTTATCTGAAGCGGCTTTCGATGGGAGCAGTTTCCTTGGATCCCGCTCTGGCGCCGGGAGAATATCGTGAGCTTACAGAAGAAGAGCTTCAGTGGCTGAATGAGCCGCAAGCATGAAAAAAATCCCGCATTTCGATGCGGGATTTTTTATTGATAAGCACACAAAAACAAGGCTCAGAAGTTTCTTCGCCCTATATCTATCAGGCCGCTCA
>NZ_JAVAXX010000081.1:0-22665 GCF_042709275.1 Bacillus sp. LR_5
GGAACAGTGTCCGACTGGCTGCTATACAAACCTTTTGAATCCGACAATTGCAGGTAAAGACACAATTCCGTTTCTCTTGTTTGATAAAAAAGGCGGATTGTTCTCCACATTCGGAAACGTGGGGGGATTTGTGGATGATATGCAATGCTTTGAATCCATTTTCTTCCGCGTTGAAAAATTATGTGATTGCTGTGCAACACTGTCTATTTTACGCCCTGTCGATGTTAAAGGCGATACCTTAAGTGTTTGCCACCCTTGTGACCCGGATTTCTTCGGGCTAGAAAAAACAGATTTCTGCATAGAAGTGGATCTCGGATGCTTCTGTGCGATTCAGTGCCTGTCACCAGAGCTAGTTGACAGAACATCGCCTCATAAAGATAAAAAGCATCATCACAATGGATAAACACTTGTAAAGAGGAATCCCCTTCCAAACTCTATTACAGGTGCAAATCATTCAGCTGCTTCCAGCGTGAGGCAGCTGACTCTCCATCATTTCGCCAGTCTCAAATTTATAAGGCAGGAGGGATAATATGAGCCAGAAAACATCAAGCTGCGTGCGTGAAGCTGTAGAAAATATTGAAGATCTGCAAAACGCTGTTGAAGAAGACTGCCCGACCGGCTGCCACTCTAAGCTTTTATCTGTAAGCCATTCGTTAGGCGACACAGTGCCTTTTGCAATATTTACATCAAAATCAACGCCATTAGTCGCCTTCGGAAATGTCGGCGAACTCGATAACGGCCCTTGCTTTAATACAGTATTTTTCAGGGTCGAAAGAGTGCATGGAAGCTGCGCAACACTGTCATTATTAATCGCATTTGACGAACACAAACACATTTTGGACTTCACCGATAAAGATACGGTGTGTGAAGTGTTCCGACTCGAAAAAACGAACTACTGTATTGAAGTTGACTTAGACTGCTTCTGCGCAATCAACTGCTTAAATCCTCGATTAATCAATCGTACACATCATCATTAATCATAAGCTGGAAAAGCTTGCAGGCCTGCAGGCTTTTCTCTATGTAAAAAAGCTGTCCGGCAACATCAGCCGGGCAGCTTTTTTCTTTTTCGTTAAAAACCGAGCGGGTGCAAAGAGGTAATATCATCGATTGCCAGTTCGGTTGGGGCTCCGTTTCCTGTTGTTCGAAGCAGGACGGAATCATTTCTTCTTCCGACAATCACGCCCCTGTACGTTCTTCCATTGGCTTCAATCAAACAAAGCGCTCTCGGCATGTTATGAGGCAGCTTTGTTAAAAAATCAATTTTTTCGTGGATCGTCATCTTGCTCATCGGTTTTTTCACTTTTCGTGCCGGCGGTGCTTTTTCCTCCGCTTTATCAGCACTATGGACAGCTTCCGGTTCTTTCTCAGGCTTCCGGGCCTCAAGTGCAGGCTCTTCCTTTTTTTCTGCTTTCGGGGGCTCGTGTTCGACGGTTTCTTCTACGGCCTGCGGCTCTGCTTTCTGTTCCTCCTGGCTTTTTATGTTCTCTGGCTCTCTCACCTCTTGTGTTTGCTGACTCACTGGTTCGGCTGCAGGCTTTTGGTCTTCTTGCAGGACATCCTGTGCCACGGCTTCCTCCTGCTGCTTCTCATGGTAAGCCGGCTTTTCCTCAGCTTTTGGCGGAGCGGGTTTGTCGGCCTTTCTTTTGATGACAATCTCCTGCATGGATGATCTTGTAGTTTCTGCATAATCCGGCTGAACAATATACATGAGCGGTTTTTTATCCGCGTTTCTTTTCTTATTAGACATCTTCATCCCTCCGATTGTGTCATATTCTATCTATATGACAGAAAGCTGAAAATCAGAAGAAATAAAAAAGCAATCCCTATTCGGGATTGCTTGAAATAGATCCTGCTTAGCGGGCAGTGATATGGAAACCTGAATCAACGTGAAGATTTTCACCTGTAATCCCGCGGGACATATCGCTGAACAAGAACGCAGCTGTATCGCCCACTTCTTCAGGTGTTGTCGTGCGGCGAAGCGGTGCACGCTCTTCGATGTCTTTTAAGATAGAGTTGAAATCGCTGATGCCTTTAGCAGATAATGTTCTGATCGGGCCGGCAGAAATGCTGTTGACGCGGATATTTTCTTTTCCTAAGTCAGCAGCTAAATATTTCACACTTGCATCAAGAGAAGCTTTTGCTACACCCATAACGTTGTAGTTTGGCATCACAAGCTCTCCGCCAAGGTACGTCAAAGTGACAATGCTTCCGCCTTCAGTCATCATCGGACGTGCCGCTTTGACAACAGCAGTCAGAGAATATGAGCTGATGTTATGAGCCAAAAGGAAGCCGTCACGATTTGTGTTTAAGTATTCGCCGACAAGCTCTTCCTTGTTGGCAAACGCGATACAATGCGCGATACCGTGGATTACACCGACCTGCTCCTTAATGCTTGCGAAGCAAGTTTCGATTTCTGCGTCGTTTGTAACATCGCAAGGGAGGATGATGGAATCGTTGCGGTCTAATGTTCCAGCAAGCTCGTGAACGGATTTCTCCAGGCGTTCACCAGCGTATGTGAAAATCAAACGTGCACCCGCTTCATGTAAAGAACGCGCAATGCCCCAGGCGATGCTGCGTTTATTGGCTACCCCCATCACAACAATGTTGCGGCCTTCAAGTGAAAAATTCATATGTATAAAGCCTCCTATATTTAATAAAGACATAGTATTAGTACCTGATCTTAATTCCTATCATATCATAACCTTGTCCAGATGAAAAGCGCATACCGTAGCAAACGCAAAAGAGATCACCATCAGCTGGTGATCTCATCGGCTTGTATTTAAGCTGTTTCGTTTAAAAGCGAAATGGTTTGTCGGCCCGTGTCCCGATCCGATGCCGAGCGTATTTTCCACCGCTTCACGGACAAAGTTGGCCGCAACTTCAAATGCCTGATGGATGCTGTCTCCTTTAGCCGTTTGGGCCGTTAAAGCTGCAGCAAAGGTGCAGCCTGTGCCATGCGTATGCTTCGTATTGATATAAGGATGGGTGATTTGCATAAACATGCTGCCATCAAAAAGAAGGTCAGTAATGTGATTGTCCTCAGGCTGGTGCCCGCCTTTGATAATGACATGCTGCGCACCCATCTTGACGAGCTGCTCCGCTGCTTTTTTCCGGTCATCCAGCGAGCTGATTGTCATTCCTGTCAGCGTTTCTGCTTCCGGGACATTCGGCGTAATCGCGTAGCTTCTTGGAATGAGCAACTCCTTTAAGGTGGCAACTGACTCATCACGCAGCAAGGATGCCCCGCCCTTTGCGATCATAACCGGATCAACAATTACACGATTGAATCCGTACTCGTCAATTTTTCTTGCCACTTCTTCAATCATGTCGGCATTCCAGAGCATTCCCGTCTTAACTGCATCCGGTCTCAAATCCTCAGCAACAGCGTCAATTTGCTGTCTCAACGTCTCTACAGTCAGCGGATGCACCCCATGAACGCCAAGCGTATTTTGAGCGGTTACCGCCGTAATCGCAGACATTCCGAATACATCAAGCTCTTGAAAGGTTTTAATATCAGCCTGTATCCCTGCGCCGCCGCCTGAATCTGATCCGGCGATTGTCAATGCTTTATATATACTCATTACACTACACTCCTTTTATTACCCAATCCATTTATGATAAATGGATTTTGCCCGGGCAATATCATTTGTTCCATGGATCAAAGCTCTGCCGTCCCGGAACAACACCATTTTCATTTCATCCGAGCGGCAGGAAATTAAATACGGGTTCGCAGCTACTTCAAGCCCGGCCTGCCTCAGCTGACCGGCAAGCGCTTCAAGATCCGCTTCTTTCGTAATAGATGATCTGATCTGCACCGTGTTCCTGCCGCACAATACAGCCGCTTTTGTTTGATTTTCATATGACAAAAACGGAAAATCCTTTGTGCCGCAGCTTGGGCATGCGTCATGTTTGAGACTGGCCGCTCTCACTTCTGACCGCTCATTTTTCCACAAATCAAAGGAGCGCAGTACCGGCTCGCACTCCTCTCCCGTCAGCAGCTTCAGTGCATCTGTTACCTGAAAGACTGCTACCTGCAAAACAGCCGGACTGATGATGCCGGCTGTGTCACATGTTGCTCCGCCAATCGGAAGTGTATCGAGCAAGCAATGCAGGCAAGGAGTAGAACCCGGCACCACGGTAAAGGTGAGGCCGTAGCTCCCTACACAGGCACCGTAAAGAAAAGGAATCCCTTCCTTTACCGCAGCATCATTTACGATCAGGCGGGTTTCAAAATTATCAGCCGCATCCACAATAATCGATGCATCCCTAATCAGCTCGAAGATATTTTCTGCTGTCACATCCATGACAAGTCCGGTCACATCAACATCGCTGTTAATCGAACGGAGACGGCGCTCCGCAGCGGCTGCTTTCGGCATTTCTTTTTTGACATCATCTTCTGTATAAAGCTGCTGGCGCTGGAGGTTGCTCCATTCAACATAATCTCTGTCGGCAATTTTCACAGAGCCGACTCCCGCTCTCACCAGCATTTCTGCACTGGCTGTTCCGAGCGCGCCGGCGCCGATAATCACGGCGCGCGCTTCTTTCAATTTTTTCTGGCCGAATGGGCCGATCGGAGCAAACAGCTCCTGCCTTGAATACCTGCCCGTCATACAGGAAGACCTTCTCCCGGACTGCTTGCCGTTCCGTATTGCTTAAGCGGGATGCGGCCCGCTTCATAAGAAAGGCGTCCTGCTTCCACTGCGAGCTTCATGGCACGAGCCATTTTCACAGGATCGTCAGCGCCCGATACAGCCGTATTGAGCAGTACGCCATCCGCTCCAAGCTCCATTGCGTATGCCGCATCTTTAGGCGAGCCGATTCCCGCATCCACGATGACCGGCACTTTCGCCTGTTCAATAATAAATGACAGATTCAAAGGATTTAAGATTCCTTGTCCTGATCCAATCGGAGATGCACCCGGCATGATGGCATGAACGCCGAGCTCTTCCAGCTTTCTCGCCAGCACAACGTCATCCGACGTGTACGGGAGCACAATAAAGCCTTCTTCAAGAAGCTGTTCAGACGCTTTTAATGTCTCAACAGGGTCAGGCAGCAAGGAACGGCTGCATCCGATGACTTCAACTTTAATCATGTCACAAAGGCCTGACGCTTTCGCCAGCCTTGCAATCCGAACCGCTTCTTCAGCAGTGCTGGCGCCCGCTGTATTCGGCAAAAGCGTATATTTGGATAAATCAAGCTGTTCCAGAAAATTTGGCTGAGATGCTTCAAAGATGTTCATTCTCCTTACAGCAAATGTTAAAATATCAGACTCAGAAACAGCTACTGCTTCCTTTTGAATGTCAAACGATGGGTATTTCCCCGTGCCCAGCAGCAATCTTGATTGAAATGATTTTCCGCCAATTGTTAACATGCTCATCCGCCTCCTACAAAATGGACAATTTCAATGACATCACGATCACAAAGCTCAACCTCGTGATAGCGTTCTTTCCCGATTATTTCTTTATTTCTTTCCACGATAACGATTTTATTTTCAAGCTGATACGACGCCAGCAGGTCTTGAATTGTACCTGTGTCTTTTTCCCACTTCACGTCTTTACCGTTCAGCTGTAGCATCATATCTGAACCGCCTCCTTGCGATCAATTCGGAATGCGTGCAGCCAGTCTTGGTTGACCTCTTTATTCATGATGAGATCACTGATCAAAGCGCCCGTTGCGGGAGCAAGCAGGATCCCGTTTCTGAAATGGCCAGCCGCAAATAAAATACGGCTGTCCTCAGGATGTCTGCCGATGTACGGTTTTCCATCCTTTGTTCCCGGACGGAGTCCCGCCCAAAAACGATCCACCTTCATATTCTGTATAGCCGGCAGCATCGTTTTTGCTTTTTTCATAACCGATTCCAATCCGCCAAGATCCGGTGTTTCACTCCAGTCCCCCGGCTTCATTGTCGCGCCGACAACCAGTTTGCCGCTTTTTCTCGGTACGATATAGCAGTGATCATGGTAAAGCGTTTTTGTCAGCGGGATATCATCATTCCAAACGGACAGGCACTCCCCTTTTACAGGGAGAAAAGCATTGTTCAGTCCAAGCTGTTTAAAAAACATTCCGCTCCACACCCCGCTGGCAACGACAACATGATTAGCCCATACGTCTCCGCTAGGGGTCTTGATGGACAGGGCTTCACCGTCACGTTCGACATGCAGGACGGGCGTATGCTCAAAAATCTCCGCCCCAAGCATTTTTGCTGCTTTCACATATGCCTTGCAAACAAAATAAGGCTCCACATGCACATCATCCTGAATAAAAGATGCACCAAAGATGTCACCAGACGCATACGGCTCTTTTTCTAACACCTCTTCTTTTGAATACCAGCTGACAGAGTCCAAATCGTCCATCTGTCTCAGCTGCAGCACATCTTCTTCAGAAAATGCAAGCTTAAACATACCGCCGTTATGCTGCCTGATATCCACACCGGATAATGCATAAAGCTCTTCTCCAAGACCTTTGTACAGACGCTGACTGTGCATAGCGAAATCAAAAAACGCGTCACGTTCCTCGCATTCGGCATGGGCGCCCAGCATTCCGGCAGCGGCTCTTGTCGTTCTGCCGCCCATTGTTCCGCTTTCAAACAATGCGGTGCTTTTGTTTTCCTTTGCCAAATGATAAGCAATCGCGGAACCGATAATTCCGCCTCCAATCACCACTGCTTCATAATGCCTTTTCATAGCGCATCTCCTTTAGCTTACGGGAATATCGTCTGGCTGCTTCCAAGGGCTCAGCGGAAGAGAAAATTCCTGACATAACAGCAATGCCGTCTGCCCCTGCTTGTTTTACGTCTCTTAACCTGTCCGGCGTCATCCCCCCGATGGCTATAACCGGGATGGAAATCCGCTGTTTGATATCTGACAGCAAAGATACTCCTCTGCCTTCAAGACCCTTTTTGCAATCCGTTTCAAACACATGGCCGAACAGCACGTAGTCCGCGTCTTCCTTTTCTGCTTGAACCGCTTCCTCCAGTGAATGCACCGACCTCCCGATATGAAGGTGTGGAAATCTGGCTCTGACCTGCTTCGGTGAAAAGCTGCCGCTTGGCAGCTGCACGCGGTGAATAGTAGAGAAAAGTGCAATATCCACGCGCCCGTTCATCACCAATTTTCGTTTATCTATACCGCCTTCAAAAATAAGATCGAGCAGTTTCAAAATATCCGCCGCCGATTTTGAGCGTTCCCGAATGTGAATAAAATCAACTTCATTCTGAATCGTAATGATGATTCTCGCTAGCTCTTCTACCGGCTTGCTGTCATCCGTTATGGCGTGAAGCTCCACATTCCTCCACCTCTTTTATGGCGCTGTCAGACCAGCCTTCTTTTCGATAGGCCATTCCCCAAAATTGATATTCATAGTAGCTGGAGATGACAAAATTCTCTTTCATCTTGGCACGTACTTCCTCCGTGCTGTTTTCCGCCAGCTCATCAAAGCGGTTGATTTGCTCCTCGACCTGTTGTCTAAACCAATCACCGCCGTATGTCCCAATCCACTTTTGATAAATCGGATGCCCAGGATCGCAATGCAGCAATTTTTCACCAACCTCATAATAAAGCCAGTAGCATGGCAGCAGGGCCGCTAAGATTTCTGCGAAATTCCCGCTCAAAACCGAACGGTACATATGGGATGTATAAGAGTACGCAGTAGGAGACGGCTTAAACGCCTTATGCTCTTCCTCGCTGATTTCCAACAGCTCGGCAAACTCCCGATGAAGCGCCATTTCCGCCTCATATGTACCTTGGGCATGGCTTGCCATCCGCCCCGTTGTATAAAGGTCCTTCGCATAAGCGGCGCCAAATGACTGCACCTTTGCAAAATGCGTTAAATAATAGGAATCCTGAAGTACGTAGTATTTAAAACGGTCAATCGGAAGTGTTCCGTCACCGATTCCTTGAACGAACGGATGGACAAAGCTCCCCTCCCACCATTCTGCGGCTGCACTGCGGCATTCTTCTGAAAACTTCACAAATCATTCCCCCTCTGAAAATAAAAAAACCACTTTCCCGCAAGGAAAAGTGGTTTGGAATTGGCATAGTAAAATAACACAAATACCGCTCCACTTCCCTACGCAGGTCTGAACCTGTTCAAGTTATGAGGGTCTAAAAGTCACACTTTTATCTCAGCCCTTATGAAGGGCACCCCTAGTGGTTAAACGAATACATATTGAATTGTTCTGCACCTCTATATTAACACGAATCCTTATTTGGTCAAGATTTATCCTTCCAATGTTTTCTTAAGATCCGTTACGTACCCCCGAGATCCGGTGACAATTAAACGGTCTCCAAGTTTCAGCCTCGTATCCCCATGAGGAACGATGCTGTCCACACCTCTGAAGATCCTGACAAAGATGACGTCACCTGTTAAAGGGAATTCCCGTAAAATGACACCATCATATTTACTGTTCTCCATATTAATTTGATACAGCGAAGACTCTTGGTTCGTGAGCAGCTTCATGACGCCAGGCGCTTCAATCAGTGCGCGAAGCAGCGTTTTTGTCGACAGCAGAATAGAAAAGATGCTGATTCCCTGCTCCTTCAGAGCTGCTTCATGCTCCGGTGATCCTACGCTTGCAATGACTCTTTCTGTGCCTTTATTTTTTGCAAGTAATGCAATGTCTGCATTCATATCTTCATTTCCTGTCGCCACAACGAGGATATCCGTTTCAAAAATGCCGAGTGATTCAAGCGTCTCGTGTTCATAGTCAGAAATTGTTTCAACAGCAAACACTGATTCTGACAGCTTTTCCTCCGCATTCTCTTGGTAGACGTGTACAACACGCACGTCATACTCTTCCTCTGGCAATTCGAGTGTGACAGGCAAAGTCATTTGATTGGCGCCAATGAACGTAATCGTCTTTTTCTCCTCCGGCTGCTCTTCCCGTTTGTATAATTTTTTAAAACAGATCGGCGTAAAAATACTTGCAATGACGGCTACTAAAATTAACGCTCCTGACATATTTGCACTGATCACGTGAAGCTGCTGCCCGATTGTTGCAGCGGCAATCACGAGCGAAAGCGTTGATGTCAGCAGGAAACCAGACGCGAAAATGGTTCGGTTATCATACCACTTCTTTAAGTACATGACAGGAATGATTTTGCTGACTAACAGCGCCAGCAGCAGGAGCGGAATCATGATTAAAATTGTTTTATCCTGGAAAAGAGTCCAAATATCAAGCTTCACACCGACCATCACGAAGAAAATCGGTATTAAGAACCCATAACCGAATGAGTCCAGCTGCTGAACAAGTTCTTTGTTTGGCGAAAGCAGGGAAACAAGAACCCCCGCTAAGAAAGCGCCGAGAATATTTTCCGCCCCAAGTGATTCAGACAGGGCAACGAGTACAATGATTAACGTAAAAATGGCACGCGTCCCGATCTGGATCGTCCCTTTTGACATGGATTGAACAAAAGAGCGATGTTTGAAGACCCGGCCGAAAAAGTAAAGCACCACTCCGGCCGCAAACAGAATCATCAGGAGCCACATGTTTCCGCTGTCCTCTCCGTATAAAGAAGAAAAAACAGCAAGAAGAATCATCGTGGCCAAATCAGCAATAACAGCAACAAGCAAAATAATCTGCCCGATATTCGAATTCATGATCCGTTCTTCTTTTAATGTTGGAACGACAACGCCTAATGAAATCGTTGAAATAATCAGGGTCATCAAAAATGCATTTTGGATAAATCCGGCCAAGACGAACCCATAGGACAAGAGCAATGATAAAATAAAAATACCGACGAAAATAACAGATGCCGCAGCAAACGTATTCGGCGCTTCCTTGCCATTCGGCAGGAACTGCTTTTTCTTTCCTTTCTCAAACGACGAAAAATCAATTTCAAGCCCGCTTAAAAACATTAAAAAGATAAATCCGAGCATAGAGAGTGTCTGGAGCCAGGTGTCACCCTCCACAACTAAATTAAGGCCGCTTTTCCCAATTATCAGCCCCATAATGATTTCAGCAACAACAACCGGGATGCTGAGTTTAAACCGATGCAAAAGGATGGGTGTCAAAAATGCAACGATAAGTACAACAACTAAAGATGCGACAGATGTATGCGCCATAATCAGAACCTCCTTTTTAAGTCAGGGTTATGCTAGTTCTCACTCAGAGAACAAAACCTCATTTTTAAAAAACATAACGCGATTTTAACAAGGGTGATGATGAAAAATAAAGTGATAAGGTCTTAATCCTGTTTAGAAAATGATTCTTCTTCTATAATTTGCACATAAAAGCTTGTGATGACTCACAACACTTTGCTTCATAATAAATAAAACAATCGGTAAGGAGGATACCGCATGGCTTACGATATCATCAGCGATATTCATGGCTGCTATGACGAAATGACTGCATTAATCCAAAAGCTTGGCTATACAACCAAAAATGGAGTACCTGTCCATGAAGAAGGCAGGGTGCTTGTTTTTGCCGGAGATTTAACTGACAGAGGGCCCAAATCGATAGAGGTCATCCGATTTGTAGCCGGCGCTTACGAAAAAGGCGCTGTGCGTTATGTCCCGGGAAACCATTGCAATAAATTATATCGTTACTTAAAAGGAAATCCGGTAAAAGTGATGCATGGTCTCGAAACAACAGCGGCAGAGTTTGAGGAACTTTCCAAAGATGAGAGAAAATCAGTCAGCGAACAGTTTATGAAGCTGTACGAAACAGCGCCGCTTTACGACATCTTACATAATGGAGAATTAGTTGTCGCCCATGCTGGCATAAGAGCTGACGATATCGGCAAATATACCCGCAGAGTGAAGGACTTTGTGCTTTACGGTGACGTGACGGGTGAAACATATCCGGACGGCAGACCCGTCAGGCGTGATTGGGCGGCAGCCTATAACGGAAAGGCTTGGGTGGTATACGGTCATACACCTGTGAAAGAGCCTCGGAAGGTCAATCGCACCATCAACATTGATACAGGCTGCGTGTTCGGAAATCAACTGACAGGCTTTCGCTTTCCAGAAATAGAAACCGTCTCTGTTCCAAGCTCCCTGCCTTACGACGAATCAAGATTTCGCCCCATATAAAAAAGGAGAGAATCAATGATTCTCTCCTTTTATCAGTTTTCTCATATCCTGAGGCAGTGGAGCATGAAACGTCATGTTCTCCTGTGTCAGCGGATGGATAAACGAAAGATGCTCGCTGTGCAGAGCCTGCCGGCCAATTTCCTGTCTCGTTCCGCCGTACAGTGTATCGCCGCACAACGGGTGCCCGAGATAACTCATATGAACACGAATTTGATGGGTTCGTCCAGTCTCAAGCTGCAATGCCACCGAGGTCATGTCGTCATTTGCACATGTGACGTAAAAATGAGTAACAGCCTTCTGGCCGTCTGGCGTTACCGTCCGTTCAATAATACTGTCAGGATGTCTGCCAATCGGAGCATCAACTGTTCCCTCCATCTGTGCCATCCGCCCGTGAACCACTGCCGCATACCGGCGTTTCACAAGGCCGTTTTTTTGCGCAGACGATAAAATGGAGTGGGCAAATCGATGCTTGGCAACAAGCATGACACCTGATGTATCCCGGTCTAGCCGGGTGACAAGATGTACTGTCGCCCTCACTCCGGTTGTTTGATAATGATCAATAATTCCATTGGCAATGCTGCCGGAGGGGTGCTCTCTCGAAGGGATTGATGACACATACGGCTGCTTGTTTATCACAAGCACATGTTCATCCTCATAAAGGATATCGAGCGGAACAGGCTCTGCCAGCAGCGTCTCGCTCACCTGTTCCTCAGGAAACTTCACGATAAGAAGATCTCCCTCTTTCAAAACGTATTTGACCGTCACATGCTCACCGTTAATCTGCAGGTCTCCCCCGCCAAACTTAATATCGGTCAGCAGACGTTTCGAAATTCCCATTTCACCGGCATATTCTTTTACAGTCATCCCGTCCTCAGCGGAAGTAATGTTCTTTCTGATAAAAAAATGCTCCACGATATGTCCTCTTTCTATTCACCTTTTCCAATAAACGAATCCTGGACTCTTTTCCAAAATGGAAACGGACGGAATCTCGCAAACCGCACTTTTTCGGATGCAACTTGGCAGCGGATCGACTTTACATCCTTATGGAGAAGGGTTAAATGGTCAATCGTCACTTGAAAGTCAACTTCGTTTCTCGGCTTAATCATGCAATCATGATGGGATGGGAGAAGCAGAGGTGACCCGACCGTACGGAACACGCGGTTATTAATTGAAGCCATTTCCGCAAGCTGGATCGCCCTGATAGACGGATGGATAATCGCTCCGCCCAGCGCCTTATTGTAGGCTGTGCTGCCTGATGGAGTTGACAGGCAGAGGCCGTCGCCCCGGAAGGTTTCAAAGAGCTGCCCTTTGATTTCCACATCAGCAACAAGGCTTCCTTCGATGCTTTTAATCGTACATTCATTCAAAGCTAAGTATCTTTCTTCCCGCTCGTTTTCGTGATAGGTCACAATGACTTCGAGAAGCGGATATTCGACTGTATGATACGGCGTTTTCGCGATGGCAAGAACAAGTTTTTCAATTTCATGAGGAACCCAGTCGGCATAAAAACCCAGATGACCTGTGTGAACGCCGACAAATGCTGTTTTGTCCAAGCGGTCGCTGTATCTGTGAAAAGCATACAAAAGCGTTCCGTCGCCTCCGACTGAAATAACGATTTCCGGTTCATTTTCATCCAGTTCCATATCAAAATCCAATAAATACGCCTGTATTTTGCTTTTCAGCGTATCAGAAACTTGATCTCCTTTTGATGATACGGCAAATTTCATGCTCTTCTTCCCCTTTACCTATTGTTGCTCGCTTCCTTTTTTCTTTCTTGAAAAGGCAGCTTGAGCTTCCTGTACTTCACCCCTGATCTCCGACATCTCTTCATCAAGCCGGGAAGCCGCTTCAGAAGCGCGCTGAAGCCTTAGTTTTACTTTTTCAGGAATGTTTCCGCTGTATTTATAATTCAATGAATGTTCAATGGTCGCCCAAAAATTCATCGCCAGTGTACGGATCTGTATTTCTACGAGAACATGCTTTTCTCCGGATACCGTCTGCAAAGGGTACAGCACAACAAGATGGTATGATCGGTATCCGCTCTCTTTATGTTCCGCAATATAATCCCTCTGATCCACAACGGTGAAATCTTTTCTGGCAAAAAGCATCTCTTTTACGATTTGGATGTCATCGACAAATTGGCACATGATTCTAAGGCCAGCAATGTCCTGCATGGTTTCAATTTCATGCAGCGGTATGCTTTTCCGTCTCGCTTTTTCAAGTATGCTCGCCACAGGCTTGACGCGTCCGGTCACAAATTCGATCGGTGAATGGTCGTCCTCGTATTCATATAGTGTGCGGATCCCCTTGAGCTTCACTTTCAACTCTTCGACAGCCTGGCGGTACGGCACTAAAAAACGCTCCCATTGTTTGTCATCCATCATACATCCCCCAATTCCGAACCAGTTTCTATAAAAACACGCGTTTCACTTTTTCTTCCATTTCTTCTCCATAGTTTGCATTATCTTTTATATTTTCTAAAAGATATTCCAGCTCCTCATGCAGGCCTGCCAGTTCAATTGTTTGGTCTCCTGCCTCTAAAACAACCGGTATTTTTTGTGCATGGGCCTGCTTCAGTTCCGGCCATACATGTTCCTTTATAATGACATATTCAAAAGAATCAGCTAATTCAAGTATGTATACAAAAGCAAAGTGGTCAGAATCAACAAGCATTTGACCTGACGGCTTGCGTTCCGCTTCGTTTCCTTCTGTCTGACAGGCAAGGCGAAGCTGATCATCCGATAATGTTGCATTCAAAATTTCGATTCTGTTTTGCATAATGCTCTCCTTTTTTAAACAAAGTACAGATTCATTTTATCATATCGAGCTCGATATTGATAAACCTAACATCTAAAGAGATAATAGTAAAAATAAGATTTACAGGGCGGAAAGGAAGAGCATCATGAGCCAAGAGATTGAAATCGAATTTAAAAACATGCTGACCAAACAAGAATTCAAAAACATAGCATCGGCACTCCAGCTGACAGAAAAAGATTTTACAGATCAAAAGAATCATTATTTTGATACAGACAGCTTCGCGCTGAAACAAAAACATGCTGCGCTTCGTATCCGCAGAAAAAACGGAAAGTATGTCCTTACATTAAAGGAGCCGGCTGATGTGGGGCTTCTAGAAACGCACCAGCAGCTTTCAGAGGTATCAGATCTCGCTGGATTTTCAGTTCCCGAGGGCCCTGTGAAGGACCAGCTGCACAAGCTTCAGATCGATACGGATGCCATACAATACTTTGGATCTTTAGCAACAAACCGTGCGGAAAAAGAAACAGAAAAAGGCTTAATAGTTTTAGACCACAGCCGATATTTAAATAAAGAGGACTATGAAATTGAATTTGAGGCGGCGGATTGGCATGAGGGCAGACAAGCCTTCGAAAAGCTGCTTCAGCAATTCAGCATTCCTCAGCGCGAAACCAAAAATAAAATTCTGCGTTTTTATGAAGAAAAACGAGAGTCTATATAAGGTGGAATGACATCGTGAATGTAACGAATTGGGCAGCATTACTTCAGCTTCAGGCATTACAGTCCATATCTAATGCACGCAGCAGCACGGACACTCAGAATACGGAAAGCCCGCTTTCAAGTTTCAGTTCTTTGCTCAGCCAATATACAAACGGCCTGACATCTCAGCAATCAGCACCTTCTTCATCGCCAAGCCCGCTCAGCATGCTGAACAGCGCGAATACAACAGCGCCGTCACTGCTTTCAGCGTATGGGCTTAACTCATATACGAGCAGCAATTCAGGTTCAATCACAAAAGCGGCAGAAAGCACTGAAACAGCTGCTGCAGATTCAGCTTCAAACAAACATGAAGCAAATCAGATCAGTTCGGGAGACTTCTCTATTGACAGTGCGATTAAAAAAGCCGCTGATAAATATGGCGTTGATGAAAAACTGATCCGTGCCGTCATCAAACAAGAATCAGGCTTTAATGCAAAAGCGGTCAGCGGAGCAGGTGCGATGGGCCTCATGCAGCTGATGCCGTCAACAGCAAGCTCACTTGGCGTTTCCAATCCGCTTGATCCGCAGCAAAATGTGGAAGGCGGAACGAAATATTTAAAACAAATGCTGGATAAATACGACGGCAATGTGTCTATGGCATTAGCGGCTTACAACGCCGGACCGGGGAATGTTGACCGATACGGAGGCATTCCTCCTTTCCAAGAAACGCAAAACTATGTAAAAAAAATAACTTCAGCTTATTACGCGTAACCAGAGGTGCTCTTTCCCTCTGGTTTTTTTGCGAAGTGAAATCTTACGCATTCCTGATTTTTATGTGATATGATATGAAATACAAACCCCGGCTGTCAGCCGAAATGAGTCATCAAACGCATAAAAGGCAGTTTGTTTGTAGAAATGATGCCTTGTTGCTAAAATAAATCTAGATGAAACAATGAAATACAGAAAATTACTTTTTGCAATAGGATTTATGATTCCTATTAGCCATATTTAAAGGAGTAGTCAACATGGGACAATCGTTTAACGCACCTTATGAAGCGATTGGAGAGGAACTTCTATCGCAACTTGTTGATACTTTTTATGAGCGTGTCGCGTCTCATCCTTTGCTGAAGCCGATTTTTCCAAGCGATTTGACAGAAACCGCCAGGAAACAGAAGCAATTCTTAACTCAGTATTTAGGCGGGCCTCCTCTTTATACTGAGGAGCACGGCCATCCTATGCTCAGAGCAAGGCATCTTCCCTTTCCAATTACAAACGAGAGAGCTGATGCGTGGCTCAGCTGTATGAAGGACGCAATGGACCATGTAGGGCTGGAGGGCGAAATTCGTGAGTTTTTGTTTGGCCGGCTGGAGTTGACAGCAAGGCATATGGTGAATCAAACGGAAGCGGAGGATCGATCATCTTGACAAACTATCAGCATGAGCTATACTTCGCCCATTGCCACGGTCATCCAAAAAAACCGCTTGAAATTTATATGTTTGTAGACCCTTTATGTCCTGAATGCTGGTCCTTAGAGCCCGTCATCAAAAAGCTGAAAATCAGATACGGACGTTTTTTCACCTTACGCATTATCGCTTCCGCAAGCCTTACCGCTTTAAATAAAAAGCGAAAAAAACATCTTCTCGCAGAAGCATGGGAAAAGATCGCGAGCCGCTCTGGCATGTCATGTGACGGCAATGTCTGGTTCGAACAGGATCAGCCGCTTTCATCGCCTTATATGGCTGCTCTCGCTTTTAAAGCAGCCGAACTGCAAGGACGAAAAGCCGGCATGCAATTTCTCAGAATTATGCAGGAGAGCCTATTTGTTTCAAAGAAAAATATTACGGATGAAAACGTGCTTTTGGAGATTGCTGAAAATACAAGTCTCGATCTTGAAGAATTCAAAAAAGATCTGCATTCTCAAAGCGCGGTCAAGGCGCTTCAATGTGACATGAAAATTGCTGCTGAGATGGATGTTTCTGTTAATCCGACACTGACGTTTTTTAATACGCAGCATGAGGATGAAGGGCTTAAAGTTCCTGGCAGCTACTCATATGATGTATATGAAGAAATTTTATTTGAGATGCTTGGCGACGAGCCGAAGCCGTCGGAAACACCGCCTTTAGAATGTTTTATTGAATATTTCCGCTTCGTTGCCTCGAAGGAAATTGCTCTTGTATATGACCTGAGCCTTGAAGAGGTAGAAAAAGAAATGAAAAAACTGGCGTTTGCTAAAAAGGTTGCCAAAGTGGAAGCCAAACACGGAATGTTTTGGAAGTCTCTCAGCACTTATTCTGATGAATATCAATCATGTGAAAAATAGCCGCAGGCGTGCATATGCTTGAGGCTGTTTTTTTATGCCATAACCAAACGTACGTTCTATTTTTAGCACTAAAGAAACCGCGCCGGGATAAGCGCGGTTTCATATGTCTTAACGACAACAAAGGGGATGGGAGAAATTTTTCACGGTCAAACAAAGGGGTAATGTTTGTTTGTGATCAATTTCACATCCTTATGATAACAAAAGATGTCGACTTTTGACAACCTCTATGCTTAATGTTCATATTTTTGTCACAAAACATAACGAAGTGCATTCACTCATATCCTTATAAGGAAAAAGGACGAGGAGGACCGCCATGATGTCTACTTTGATCTCAATTGTGTGCATTGCTGTTTTTTTCTGCTTGAATATCTTAGGCATGATGCATATGCTGCCGCTTTATATTACCTCTCCTCTGCTGTTTCTGTCTATTTTGTTTACCCTCTACCGCTTGAATCACCGGAAAACCTTTAAAGGGTTTTAAAAAAGCCTGTGCGTCATTTCCGCACAGGCTTACTTTTTTAAGACTGCTTGACTTTCATCAGCAGCTCTTCCATTTCATCAAGTTTTTCTTCAAACATTTTGCACGCGGCTTCGATTGGCTCTGGAGACGTCATATCAACACCCGCTTTTTTCAGGACATCAATCGGGTATTGTGAGCTTCCCGCTTTCAGGAAGTCAATATAACGGTCAACCGCCGGCTTTCCTTCCTTCAAAATCTGGCTGCTTAATGCTTGGGCAGCGCTGTACCCTGTCGCATACTGATACACATAGTAATTGTAATAGAAGTGCGGAATTCGCGACCATTCAAGGCCAATTTCCTTATCAATCACCATGCCGTCTCCAAAATACTTTTTATTCAGGTCGTAATAGACATTTGTCAGAAGCTCAGGTGTAAGCGGCTCGCCTTCTTGCGCCTTTGTATGGATCAGATGTTCAAATTCAGCGAACATCGTTTGTCTGAAGACCGTTCCCCTGAAGCCCTCAAGCATATGGTTGAGAATATATAAGCGCTGTTTTTCATCCTCTAAATTGTTCAGCAAATATTCGCCAAGGAGCGCTTCATTTGTCGTAGAGGCAACTTCCGCGACAAAGATACTGTAATTGCCGTATGGATAAGGCTGGTGCTTTCTCGTATAGTAGCTGTGTACGGAATGTCCAAACTCGTGCACGAGCGTAAAGAGATTATTGACGTTATTATGCCAGTTCATCAAAATATACGGATTCGTGCCGTAAGCTCCTGATGAATAAGCCCCATTGCGTTTGCCTTTATTCTCGTAAACGTCCACCCAGCGGTTTTCCAGTCCTTCTTTTAGGATAGAGGCATATTCTTCCCCTAAAGGTGCAAGGCCTTTCAGCATGTAATCTTTGGCTTCCTCGTATGTCACCTTCATCCCAGCATCTTTCACAAGCGGTGTATACAGGTCATAGATATGCACTTCATCAAGCTCAAGCACTTTCTTTCTTAGCGCAATATAGCGGTGCAGGAGCGGCAAATGCTTATTAATCGTCTTAACAAGGTTATCGTATACTTCCTCAGGAATACTGTTGTTAGAAAGCGCAGCCTCACGCGCGGACTTGTACTTTTTCACTCTCGCGTAGAAGTTGTCCTTTTTCACAGTGCCGCTTAGCGTCGTGGCCATTGTGTTTTTATATTGTCCGTACGTTTTATACACTGCGTCAAACGCATTTTTGCGGACTTCACGGTTTTCACTTTCCAAGAAATTAATAAAGTTGCCGTGAGTGATCTGTTTCTCATTCCCATCTTCGTCTTTAATGGACGGAAACGTTATATCTGCGTTATTTAACACGCTGAATGTATTTGAAGATGACCCCAGTACCTCGGAGGCTTCAGCAAGCAGTGCCTCTTCCTTCTCGCTCAGCACATGCGGACGTTCCTTTGTAATCTCCTCAATCGCATGAGAGTACAGCTTTAATTCTTCTTTTTCAAGAATGAACTGCTGCAGTTTGTCTTCTTCTATGGATAAAATCTCCGGAACCAAATAAGCTGTCGCGCTTGCGGCCTGTGTATACAGGTTTCCCGCCTTGTCATTCAGCCCCTGGTAAAAGGAGTTCCCAGTATCCTGGTCAGAGCGCATATGCGCATATGTGTACAGCCTACCCAGCCGCTCCATCACTTTATCTTGATACGTAAGAGCCTCGTATAAATGATCAGCTGAATCTGCCAGCTTTCCTTTATACTTAGATAAATTCGGAATTAATTCTTTTACAGCTTGAAATTCTTTATTCCAGGCCTCATCACTAGGAAAAATATCCTCAAGTCTCCATGTGTCTTCTGCCTTTACCTCACTTCTGTCAGGCAGTTGGTTTGCTTTTTTTTCCTCAGCCATGGTGATCCCCCTCGTCTTCTTTGATTCAAGCCAATTGAAAAAACAGCTGTTTCTCAATAAACTTGTGTTGTGAATATCTTCCGGTTTTTCACTGCCTTTTGTCAAATCATATGCAGTAATGAAGAGAACGAATGCCAAAAAAGCAGTAAAAACACGAAAAACCTTTCCTTTTGTGCCTTTCACAGCCTGCCCACCACCTTTGTCTTAGGGTGAGCCAAATAAGACAAACTCATTCTATAAAACAGCTGCGGTCTCTTTCTATGAGATCCTGCATGGAGTGTATGCCGCCTGCAGGCTGATTCAGCACATATACTTCTTTCTGAGTCTCCCTTAAAAATCCCTTCTTGCACAAAAAATCAATATACTGTTTAACCGCTTCTGAAAGACACTCTTCGCTGCATTCGAACCTGAGTGCAATGTTCTTATTATGAATGTGCAGTTTGCACTGCTGCAAAACGGCTGAAAAACGAATTGGCGCACGTTTACCTCCAAGATCCGTCATAAACAAATAAAGAAACCCCTGCCACACAAAAACCGGACTCTTAAAAACTGCCCCTTTTCTAACAGGAACAAACACTTCAGTCGGCAGAAAAGAAAAAGGCGTCTGCCGCTTCTCATAAAACAGCAGCCTAAGGCGATTTATTTCCTTTGAGTTAAACCGATGGGGTTTATGGCGAAAACGTTGAATCGCTTTCGTCCAGCCTGAATATTGAATTGAGGGTTTCGGTTCAGTGAAAAAAAGATCGCCTACACCTGCCCGATGGATAGGGATCGTTTGGACTGAGGAATAAGAGTGGTTTGTATAGAATGGAATGATGTGGCTGAGCCGGAGAAAAGAACGCCTTTCAGGACAATAACATATCAGTTCTCTGTATGGACTTGCATTGATAAACTGCCAATGAAAAGCTGAAAGCTGATAAAAGGACGAAGCAGTCCGTTTTAAGCGGCTGTATCCCATAATCCACTGCGGGATGATTCCTTCTTGTTTGAAGCCCTCTGTCCGCTTTTGAAAGACATCTGGAGCGATAGTGGCGCATTGATATTCAACAGCAAGCATATGCTCCTTGATCCTTGCCATGACGTCTGGTCTTTGGTTGATTGTCCTTATATACGGCTCCAATATTGGTGAAGCCCGTTGCGTTTTCAGCCATACATACAGCTGTCTTTTTCCTTCTAAGTGGTAGGCGCTTTCCGGTTCGATGTCTATGGAGCAGGACTTGTTCTGTTTATGGGCAAAATGCGGCGCTTTTTGAAGTCCAAGCTTCACAGCTAGCTCTCCCCCGCATACCGGACAGAAGAACCGTCTCCGCTTTAATTTCTGGTTTTGCTGAGCGCCTAGAAGGTGAAACATTTGGCCGTCTTCAGTCACAGCACTAAACAATTGTCATCTCTCCTTTCCAGATGAAGTATACTTTCTGGAAAAGATGATCAACTCCTGTTCGCTGTATTTTCCGCTTGTCTATATGTTTTTGATTTTTCACATCTCTAAAATGGCATTTTCGTTCATAAAAAAAACCGATTTCCGGAAGGAAATCGGTTTGCTATGATGCAAAGTGTTTTTTTATCGTTTCTAGAGCATGCTCTGAAATAATCAGCTTGCCGTACTCTTCAAGACGGTGTATGCTGATTGAGGATTCATTTGCGTACTCCAGCAGGATGCTTAGCTGATTTTCAACCTCTTCATCAGTCATATTGCAAAAATCTACATATAAATAATATCGGTTCTCAAACGAATATAAAGTCGTTTTGCTTCCGTTAACGTTCAAATTAGATAGAGAAATAACATCCTCAAAATCGCCAAATCGCAAGACAAATTGAAGCTTTTGCTCCTTCTCTTCCTGATTGACGGCTTGCTCTTCTTTCTGGAAATCATCCAGCAAGGCGTCAAGATCCTCAGATGCTGGTTCTTGCTTTTTATCCTCAGGAATCGGCAGTTCGAGCTTTTGTCCGTCTTTGGAAAGCTGGGCTTTTGTGACGATGATTTCTAATCCTTTGTCCAGTGCCTGAACTTGAATCCAAAGTGGGCCTTCCACAGCGAATTCCTCTTCTTCATGAACTTCATCCATGACTTCCCAGAAAAGTTCTTCACTGCGCTCACGGTTATACCAAATTTCTTCTCTGTCAAAACCGCGATCTTCAATATCTCCGTAAGACATATAAAATTTTACTGTATGCTCGTTAATTCTTTCAATTTCCATTTGCCAACCTTCCCTTCTATATAAGATGTTGAAGGGACATCTAAGCTCCCGATTAATTGTACTTTACTACACTTTACCCATTCCGTCCACATCTTAACCTTAACCAAGGCCAGTGTGAATTCCTTTGTATTTCTATTTTATGATAAAACAGTCACAAAAGAAATAAAAATGCACCTTTGCCTAAAAAACGGCAGATCAGGCGGCTGATATCATAAAATATGACCTGTCTCATATAGTAGTAGTACAAGCGAAGGACTGAAAGCGAGGTGCCGCTTCATGGAGCATGACTATCTGATTTCTCTGCTTGTCATTGTTGGGATTGACCTGATCCTCGGCGGAGATAACGCGGTTGTTATTGCCATGGCCAGCAGACATTTGCCGGACAAGCAAAGACAGCAAGCCATTATTCTCGGAACATTTATTGCCGTTGCCATGAGAATCGGATTAACAAGTGCAGCAGTATATCTTTTGAACATTCCGTTCTTGCAGTGCGCCGGCGGAATTTTCCTGCTGTATTTAGGATATCAGCTGCTGATTGAAAAAAAAGACACGAAACACATTAAAAGCAGCACCTCCCTGTGGAGAGCGATACGAACGATTGTGCTTGCAGATCTCTTTATGTCGCTGGACAACGTCATCGCAGTTGCGGGAGCATCACACGGTGAGTTTTCTCTCGTTGTTATAGGTTTGTGTGTATCGGTTCCGGTTATTATTTGGGGCAGCAAACTCATCCATATTGCACTAGAGAAAATACCGCTTCTGATTTACGCGGGAAGCGGGCTGCTTGCTTATACTGGAGGAGAAATGATTGTCAGAGACAAAAAGCTGTCGCTTTTTATGGCGCAGCACGGCACAGTCGAAACGCTCCTCCCCATTTTGACGGTTGCGTTTGTCATCCTTGCGAGCATTTATTACCAGCAGGTTGAAAAATAATAAAAGAAGGCTGATGACTCAGCCTTCTTTTGATGATACGATCTATTAGTTTGCCAAACGCTGTGCTTCTCTTAATTGGAAAGAGCGAACTTTTCTTGGCAGGAAACGTCTGATTTCATCTTCGTTATATCCGACCTGCAAACGTTTTTCGTCAATGATGATCGGACGGCGAAGCAAACCTGGATGCTCGTTGATCAAGCGGTACAAATCTTGCAGCGGCATAGATTCAACGTTCACATTCAGTTTTTGGAATACTTTTGAACGGGTTGAGATGATTTCATCTGTTCCATCCTCAGTCATTCGAAGAATTTGTTTTATTTCATCAATTGATAAAGGTTCAGAGAAAATGTTTCTTTCTACAAATGGAATATCGTGCTCCTCG